>NZ_LBJW01000102.1:0-228158 GCF_028128865.1 Bradyrhizobium sp. CCBAU 11357
GAGTTTGAATCAGAAATCGCCCCCTCTGGGAACCCCGATTCCAGTCAAAAACAACATGCTCTAGTCGTGGCCGCAAACAAGCGGGTTCAATGCCGCGGCCTAGCTGCGGGCCGAGACTCGTCCGCTCTCGACGTCAAACACTTCGCCCCCTGCGCCGATCTCGGCGAAGGCGGCGGGATCCGCACCGGTCAGCCACACCTGCGCGCCGAGCTTCTTCAGCTCATCGAACAGCGCCGCCCGGCGGTTCGGATCGAGATGCGCAACCACCTCGTCGAGCAGCAGCAGCGGCACGATGCCGGTCATCTCGGCGACCAGGCTCGCATGCGCCAGCACGAGGCCGATCAGCAGCGCCTTCTGCTCGCCGGTCGAGGCATCGCGCGCCGGCATGCTCTTCGGCGCATAGACCACCTGGAGGTCGGTGAGATGCGGGCCGTCGGTGGTGCGGCCGGCGATCGCATCGCGCGGCCGGTTGTCGCGCAGGATCTGGCGGTAGCGGTCCTCGACCGAGGTCGCGGTCTCGGTCAGCAGCGCGTTCTCCATCCAGCCGTCGAGCGCAATTTGCGCGGACGGAAATGCGGAAGCTTGCGCGCGCGCGTTGAGCATGCCGGTGAGCCTTGCCGCGGTCTGGCCGCGCGTGGCCGCCACCGCGACTGCGAGCTCGGCGGTCTCGCGCTCGATCGCGTCGCACCAATGGTCATCGTAATTGCGCGTCTCCAGCAGGCGGTTGCGCGAGCGCAAGGAGCGCTCGAGCGCGTTGATCCGGCTGGAATGCTCGCTGTCGATGGCGAGCACGAGACGGTCGAAGAAGCGCCGGCGCTCCGAGGCCGCGCCCATGAACAGCCCGTCCATCGCCGGCGTCAGCCACACCATGCGGATGTGATCGCCGAATGCGCTGGCCGAGCCCACCGGCTCGCGGTCGACGCGACAGCGTCGGCTGACCGGGGCGTCCGCGCGCGGCGCATCGATGCCGGTGCCGAGCGTGGCCAGCCCCAGCGCGCCCTCGACCTGCGCCGACACCGCCCAGGAACCGTCGCCCTGGTTGTCGGCGACGTCTTCGAGCGTCGCGCGGCGCAGGCCGCGCCCCGGCGACAGGAACGAGATCGCCTCGATGCAATTGGTCTTGCCCGCCCCGTTCGGCCCGACCAGCGCCACCAGGTCAGCCGCCGTCTCGAGCCCCGCCGCCCGGTAGTTACGAAAATGCGTCAGCGTCAGCCGATGAATGCGGGAGGGGGTCATCGATTATTCGTCATGGACGCGCGTTCTCCCTTTGGGAGCATGCCGTAGGGTGGGCAAAGGGGCGCGCTTCGCGCGCGCCGTGCCCACGTCTCGCTCGCGATCCCCGCGCTGCATGGTGGGCACGCTTTCGCCTTCGCTCTTCGAGCTACGGCGCAAGCTTTGCCCACCCTACGGCTCCGATGGATGGTCGAGAGAGCGCCCCTCACACCCGCATCGGCATCAGCACATACAGCGCGCTCTTGTCGTCGCGGTCCTGCACCAGCGTCGGCGAGCCGGGATCGGCGAGGCGGAGCGTTGCGACGTCGCCTTCGATCTGGGCGGCGATATCGAGCAGATAGCGGGAGTTGAAGCCGATATCGAGGGCGTCGGAGGCGTATTCGACCTCGAGCTCTTCGGTCGCGCTGCCGGAATCCGGGTTGGTCACCGACAGCACCAGCTTGCCCGCCGACAGCGACAGCTTGACCGCGCGGCCGCGCTCGCTCGAAATCGTCGAGACGCGGTCGACCGCGTTCTCGAAATCCTTCTTGTCGACCACGAGCTCCTTGTCGTTGTTCTGGGGGATGACGCGGCCGTAATCGGGGAAGGTGCCGTCGATCAGTTTCGAGGTCAGCACGACGTTGCCGATGGTGAAGCGGATCTTGGCCTGCGACAGCTCGATCGTCATCTCGGCCTCGGTGTCCTCGATCAGGCGCTGCACCTCGCCGACCGTCTTGCGCGGCACGATCACGCCGGGCATGCCCTCGGCGCCCTTGGGCTGCACCAGGTCGAGCTGGGCGAGGCGGTGGCCGTCGGTGGCGACACCGCGCAGGGTGGCGGCCTTTGCCGTGCCGGCGGCATGCAGATAGATGCCGTTGAGGTAATAGCGCGTCTCTTCGGTCGAGATCGCGAACTGCGTGCGGTCGATCAGCCGCTTGACGTCCTTGGCGGCGAGCGAGAACGAATGCGACATGTCGCCGGCAGCCAGATCCGGGAAATCGTTCTCCGGCAGCGTCTGCAGCGTGAAGCGCGAGCGGCCGGCGCGGATTGCCAGCACCGCGCGGTCGCCGTCGGCCTCCAGCACGATCTGCGAGCCGTCCGGCAGCTTGCGCACGATGTCGTAGAACATGTGCGCCGGCACGGTGGTGGAGCCCGCGGTCGCGGTCTCCGCCGGCAGCGTCTCCATCACCTCGAGGTCGAGGTCGGTCGCCTTCAGCGACAATTTCGCGTTCTCGGCGCGCACCAGCACGTTGCCGAGGATCGGGATCGTGTTGCGGCGCTCGACCACGCGGTGGACATGGCCCAGCGACTTCAGCAATTGCGCGCGTTCGACCGTAACCTTCATTGCACTACTCGCCCGATTCCCAAGGAAAACACAGCGTTGAGAAGGCCGGGCGGCGGGACGCGCGCCACGGCATCGAAGACCCCGCAAGGCCGGATCATTCCTGCCGATATGACCAAAGCCGCCTGGGTCGCGCAAGGTGCCGCGGATGCCCCGGCGATTCAAGGGATCGGGGCCAGTTCCCCACGATTTACCGACGTTTTCGCGCCGAAGCTCTATGCCGTTGATGGGGTACAGGCGCGTCTACGCGTCATGGCCGGGCTTGTCCCGGCCATCCAGGTCTGGCCTCGCCCTACGAAGAACGTGGATGCCCGGGCCTTCGCCTCGCCGGAGCGGCTTCGGCCGCGCAGGCGGGACAAGCCCGGGCATGACGATCTCAGCTGAGAGGAAGGGGATAGGCCTTTATTCCTGAAGCTGGCGCTTCAGCGACTCCACTTCCTCGGACAGAGCGGTGTCCTTGGAGACCAGCGCCTCGATCTTGCGCACGGCGTGCAGCACCGTGGTGTGGTCGCGTCCGCCGAAACGGCGGCCGATCTCGGGCAGCGAGCGCAGGGTCAGCGTCTTGGCGAGATACATCGCCACCTGGCGCGGGCGCACCACGTTGGCGGTGCGGCGCGAGGAGAGCAGGTCGGAGCGGCTGACATTATATTGCCGTGCCACCACGCGCTGGATGTCCTCGATCTTGATCCGCTTGGGCTCCTGCGGCCGCACCAGGTCGCGCACCTCGTGCTCGGCCATCTCCAGCGTCACCGGCCGGTTGTTGAGCTTGGAATGCGCGAGCAGGCGGTTGATCGCGCCTTCGAGGTCGCGGCCGTTATGGGTGATGGTGCGCGCCAGATAGTGCAGCACCTCCTCGGGCACCTCGAACGTCGCATGATGGGCGCGGGCCGCCGCGACGCGCGACTTCAGGATGCCGTGGCGCAGCTCCTCGCCGAGCGAGCCCATCTCGACCACGAGCCCGCCGGCGAGCCGCGAGCGCACGCGGTCATCCAGGCTCTCGAGGTCGGACGGCGGACGGTCGGCCGCGATCACGACCTGGCGGCCGGCGTCGATCAGCGCGTTCAGCGTGTGACAGAACTCGGCCTGCGTCGACTTGCCCTGCAGGAACTGGAGATCGTCGATGACAAGCACGTCGATGCCGCGCAGCGCTTCCTTGAAAGCCAACGCCGTCTGCGTCTTCAGCGCGGCGACGAAGCCGTACATGAATTTTTCCGCCGTGAGATACAGCACCTTGCGCTCGTTGCCGGAATTGCCGGCCCAGGTCACCGCCTGCAACAGATGCGTCTTGCCGAGGCCGACGCCGGCATGGATGTAGAGCGGGTTGAACATCACGGGGTCGCCGCGACGTCCCTCGGCGACCTGGCGCGCGGCCGCATGCGCCAGCGTGTTGGAGCGGCCGACGACGAAGCTCGCGAAGGTCAGGCGCGGATCGAGCGGCGAGCCGCCGAGCGCGTCGTGATTGGCCGAGACCGGCGCGGTCGCGGTCGAGCGCAATTCCGGCATCGGCGCGCGGCGCGCCTCGACCGGCGCCGGCGCCTCCTTCGGCTGCGCCGTCGGACGCACGGCGGACCGCACGGTGAGGTCGATGCGATGCACTTCCGGCATCTCGGCCTGCCAGCACGACAGCACGCGCTCGGCATAATGGGCCTGGATCCAGCTCTTCAGGAACCGCGTCGGCACCGACAGCCGCACGCTCTCGTCCTGCACGCCTTCCAGATCCATGCGTGCAAACCAGCTCGTGTAGACGTCCTCGCCAACGCTCGAGCGCAACCGACCCTTCACGCGTGACCAGCGATCCTGTTCCATTGTCATCGTCAGAAAACTTCTCTTGAGAGATATAGTTGCGTTGTGAGCGCCATGCAGGGATCCTGCCACGGACCCTGACTGGCGCGACCTCGAGCGAGTCCATCGTCGGGCATGGCTCGACCGTTCGGCGCGAACGCCGCGGGTCAGATCAGCGATGTCAGAGATGGAGGGGTCGCGAGGTCAGCGCGTACTCGGCGCTCCGTCACACGCGGGAGGCTGGAGATCCGACGGGGCTGAAACGGCATCGTTGAAAAAAGAAACGTGCTGCAATACCGCGCTGAGTCCGTAAGACATGATACCTCCCCGTCCTGCCGTGATCGCTCACGACAAGGTCCTGCGTGTCCTGAAGACAACCGCGCCGTACTCCTGTCGCGGATGTCTGCCCAATGTACTCGTCGTCCGCTCGACTTCGCCACCTTGCGTGTCGGGGTAACTTCGCGATGTCTCTCATTTGCGCTTGGCGCGAGCGAGGAGATCCCGCTTGGAGACATTCAGACAAAGAGCTACCATTCCCACATTGCTGTGGGTTTTGAACCGACATCACTTGTTGAAGCGTCGCCTACGTGCCTACCGCCGCCGATCTGCACGTTCGCCCCGTTTCCTAAACCGCGCTGGTCTCAAGATCGTGGGCGCCGCTGACTGGGTTAAGGAATACACTAAGCGGAAAGACTCGCAACGAAATTGATTCACAGTTGAGGCGTCAAAAAACTTGACCTCGGTTAACGCCGCACAGGAGTTGTTCACAGGCTCCGAAGCAAGTTTTTGAATCCGTGCACAGAATCGAGAAGGCCGCGCGTCATGTGACAATTCTCGTTCAGCGCCAAATTTTTTTTATAAATTCGTCATGCGCCCGACGTGCGAGCGAATTTTTCAAATGCTTGTCGCTGCTATGTAGATAAGTGATTATCGAGTCATCGCTTTTCGAGACTCGTTTTGCAGGGTAACTCCACAACCGCACACGTTCCGGTGAATCTACGGGGTGCAGAACTCTCATCGGCCACCGATTCAATTCGCGCCCGCGGCACAGGGGTTTTTGCAACGCAGTGAAGTTTCCACTGTTGCAGAACATCGGCAGGTAGAACTACGGAACGAAAACTGACGCAGACGATTTAAATCGTCAAAGCGAGGCGTGAGCTTCGCGTGACTGGTGGCGTGAAATCTGACAGCCAACAAAAAAGCCCGGCGTGAGGCCGGGCTTTTTGACGCGCTGACCGGATCGACCGATCAGACGATGTCGCCAAGATGACTTAGCAAGATTTACTTCGCGAGCTTGGCGATCTGCGCGGTGAGGCGCGAGACTTTGCGACTGGCGTTGTTCTTGTGAACGATGTTGCGCTGGGCGGCGCGCATCAAGGCGGGCTCGGCAGTCGCGAGTGCCTTCACGGCAGCGGCGCGATCGCCGCTCTTGATGGCTTCCTCGACAGTGCGCACGGCGCCACGCATCTGGGTGCGGCGCGACTTGTTGACGGCAGTGCGGCGGGCGATCTTGCGCGTCGCTTTCTTGGCGGAAGTGGTATTGGCCATGGTCTCAATGTCCTTTGCGGGTACCGGTCGCGTCTTGGTCGGGTAGCGCCGGCTTGCTTGACCGCGTAATCGACGCTCGGATTTAGGGTGTTCGGTTGCTGGGCCGTTCCCGGAACATGAGCGACCGCCTTGCGGCTGTCTCTGAGGCTCCACGGTGTCTTCAAGCTCGAGAGAGTCTGAAGCCCAAGGTGCCTGCAACTGCTCAAAGAACAGCGGCGGCGGGATTGCGCCCACCGCCAGTTGGCGCCCTTATAGAGAGGGTCTTTCGCACCGTCAACGCTTTCGGGGGCTGGAAACGCGCCTTTGGCGGGCCGGTTTGGTGCCGTAACGCCCTGAAGAGGTTGAATTTCTGCCGTCGCCCGGCTATTGGCTGGCATCGTTTCGCAAGGTCGTCCGGTCGGACGGCCATCGTAGGTGAGGCATGATCCGCGGCTTTTTCCGACTGATTGGGCTGTTGCTGCTCGCCGGCGGGTTCATCTTCATGGTCTATGACGGCGCCCGCTGGGTGGCCGACCAGACCCTCAAATTCACCCGTTTCGGCCAGTTCTGGAACGACATCAATCAGGCCAGCCAATCGGCCTTCCGCACCTGGGTCGAGGCCAAGGCGCCTTGGCTCTGGACCTCGGTGATCCGCCTGGTGCTGGAGCAGCCGGTGTTCGCCGTGCTCGGCATTTTGGGCATCCTGCTGATGATCCTGTTCCGCCCGCGCAAGCCCTTGATCGGCTATTCCCGGGATTGAGCTTTCAAGTCCCGACTCCAAGCTTGGAACTGGCAGCGGCGTAACAACGATGCCTCTTGCTGCGTAGAGCCTATATTCCCACTCATCGCGAGCACGCGCCTGGTCTCCCGCCTGGCTCAGGCATTCGCTCGCTTCGGAGATCCATCATGCTGTTCATGCGCAAGACCACTGCATTGCCGAGCGCAGCTGACGCGCTACCGGGCCGTGCGCAGGCCATCCCGAGCGCGACCACCCATTTCGTCAACGGCGCGAAGCTGAAGCCGCCTTATCCCGCCGGCCTCGAGCAGGCATTGTTCGGCCTCGGCTGCTTCTGGGGCGCCGAGCGCAAGTTCTGGCAGCTTCGCGAGGGCATCCATGTGACCGCCGTCGGCTATGCCGGCGGTCACACGCCGAACCCGACCTATGAGGAAGTCTGCTCGGGCCGCACCGCCCACACCGAAGTGGTGCTGGTCGTGTTCGATCCGAACAAGATCTCCTACGAGACGCTTCTGAAGACTTTCTGGGAAAGCCACAACCCGACGCAGGGCATGCGCCAGGGCAACGACGTCGGCACGCAATACCGAAGCGCGATCTACACCACTTCCGATGCGCAGAAGCAGGCGGCCGAGCAGGCGAAGGCGCTCTATCAGAAGGCGCTCGCAGCGAAGGGGCTCGGTGCCATCACCACCGAGATCGCGCCCGCCGGTGCGTTCTATTTCGCCGAGGACTACCATCAGCAATATCTGGCGAAGAATCCCGCCGGCTATTGCGGCCTGGGCGGCACCGGCGTGTCCTGCCCGATCGGCGTTGGCGTGAGCGCGTGAGCCGCTCACTCATCGCGACAGCGCGCGTTTCTTACCCTCCCCTGGAGGGGGAGGGTCGGCACGCGATCGAGCAAAGCGAGATTGCGTGACGGGGTGGGGTGATCTCTCCACTCGGGCACTGTTCGTCGCGGAGAGACCGTCACCCACCCCGCTCGCGCTTCGCGCGATCGACCCTCCCCCTCCAGGGGAGGGTGGCACCGTCATCGCCTCCACTCAACGCTTTATTAACCATAACCGGTGCATCAGTGGAGCTGTCTCGTTTCGAGGGATGGGTCCGGTGCCGGTTGCACGCGCGTTTCGATGGTCGAACTTGGCGTCTTTGGCAGCGTCCGCCGCGCTCGCCCTGGGCGGCTGCATGCAGACCGCAACCCCCGTCGCGATGGTGCAGCCTCGTCCCGATCTCGATTCCATGGCCTACGGCCAGCCCTACGGCGCGCCGCAGCCTGTCGCCGTGGCCAGCAACGGCGGCGGCGCCATCGCGGCCTTCAGCAATTCCTTTGCCGCCTCGCCCGGACCGATGCCGGTCGGCTACGCCGCGCCGATGGCGGCACCGGTGCGCAATGGCGCCTCCTACCATCTCGACGCCGGCGACAAGCTTCGCGTCGTGGTCTATGGCCAGGAAGGTCTCACCAACAGCTATGCGATCGATGCCGGCGGCTCCATCACCATGCCGCTGATCGGCGCGGTGCCGGCCCGCGGCCGCACCACGGCAGGGCTGGCCGGCGAGATCGCTGCACGCCTGCGCAACGGCTACATCCGCGAACCTTCGGTGGCGGTCGAGATCGAGACCTATCGTCCGTTCTTCATCCTCGGCGAGGTCCTTGCGCCCGGCCAATATCCTTACGTGCCGAACATGACGGTCGAGAGTGCGGTCGCCATCGCCGGCGGTTTCTCCCCGCGCGCCAAGCGCGACGTGGTCACGGTCACGCACAGCGAGAACGGCGGCGCCATGCGCGCGGTCGTTCCGCTCGGCACGCCGCTCGCACCGGGCGACACCGTGTTCGTCGGCGAGCGCTGGTTTTAGGGCTCTCTCCTTCTGTCATTCCGGGGCGCGACGAAGTCGCGAGCCCGGAATCCATTCATCCACAAGCGCTGACGCTCGATGGATTCCAGGCTCGCGCTGCGCGCGCCCCGGAATGACGGTGGAGAAACCCGCACTCTATTTCAAATGCTTCGCGAAGAACGCCATGCTGCGCGGCCAGGCGATGTCGGCGCTGGCCTTGTCGTAGCTGGCGCGCTCGTCGCAATGGAAGCCGTGCTGGGCGCCCGGATAGATGTGGACTTCGACCTCGGGCCGCTTCGCCTTGACGGTCTCGACGTCGGTGAGCGGAATGCCAGCATCCTTCTCGCCGAAATGCAGCTGGGTCGGCACTTTCGGTGTCTCGTCGGCGAAGCGCACGACGGCGCCGCCGTAATAGCCGATCGCGGCCTTCAGGCCGGTCAATCGCGTCGCCGCGACGAAGGCGATGCTGCCCCCCAAGCAAAAGCCGATGATGCCCACGGGCCCGGTGCTCTTCACCGCATCGATCGCCGCTTGCGTGTCGCGCAGCATCGCCGCCCAGTCCGGATTGGCCACGAACTTGCGCGCCTCCGCGATCTCGTCGGGCGAATAGCCCGACTGGAAGTTCGGCGCCGTCCGGTCGAAGATCGACGGCGCGATCGCGACATAGCCTTCCCCGGCAAGGCGGTCGCAGACCGAGCGGATGTGGTGATTGACCCCAAAGATCTCCTGGATCACCACCACCGCGCCCTTCGGCGCGCCGGCGGGGTCGGCGCGATAGGCGCCGAGCTGGAAATTGTCGGAGGCCGTCAGCTTGATGTCTTGTCCCACGCGGGTTGTCCTTCTTGGTTGATACGAACTCAGGCTCTCAGGATGACGGTCATAGAGGAGAGCTCGTTGCTTCAACACCGTCATTGCGAGCCACCGGGGCCGCGCTTTGCGCGGACCCGGTGGCTCGCAATGACGGAGTATGATGTAGGGCCATCGTCCGCCAGCCAGCACCTCAAATCCTAGCGATAGCTTCGCATTCTCTCAGGATGAGGCTCAACACCTACTCCCACATCCAGTTCTCGCCGTAATCCTCCTTCCATCCGGCCAGCCGTCCGTGACGGAATTGCAGGAACAGGCGGTGGCGATAGGGGATCAGGCGGCTGCCGCCGATGTTGCGCAAAGCGAGATAGATCTCGTGGCCGGGACGTCCCCGCACATATTGCAGCGGCTGACCGAGCGCGCGTGCGGTCTGTTCGGCATCCATGCCGAAGGCCAGCGGAATGTTGTTCGACAAGGTCGTGACGAAGGGCTGGCGTGGCGGTACGGCGCCGATCGGCTCGGCCTGTGCGGATAGCGACAGCAGCATCATGCCCGCAGCCAGCATCATCAGCTTCATCGCCTGTGTCCCTGCTCGATCGCCCTATGCCGGCAAGTTCTTCAGGAAAGGCGCGACCGCGTCAACAAAAGCCTGGGGCTGATCGATGTTGACGGCGTGTCCGGCGGCGGGGATCACGACCTTTTGTGCGCCGGGGATTTTTGCCGCCATGTAGTCGGACGCGGCGAGGAACGGGGTGTCGTCGGCGCCGACCACGATCAGGCTGGGCACCCGGATGTCGGGCAACAGCTCCATCACGCGCGCATCGCGCTGGGTCAGCATGCCGCGCGCGGCAAGCGCCAGTCCCCTGGCATTGCGATGGCGCGCGGTGGCGCGCTCGCGCGTCGCCGCCTTCAAGACATCGAGGCCTTCGCGGTCGAGCCGGTCGGCGGTGGCAAGCGCCCGCGCGTTCCAGGCCTCGCGCGCATCGTCCTTCCTGAAGCCGGGGCCGGTGTCGATGATCAGCAGCGCACGGGCCCGCTCCGGATGTGCACGGTAGAAGGCGAGCGACATGTAGCCGCCGAGCGAAAGCCCACCGATGATGGCGCGCCTCGCACCAACCGCATCGAGGATCGCCGCCATGTCGCCGACCGTCAGCGCTTCGCTGTACGCGTTCGGATCGTCGGGATAATCGGACTGGCCGTGACCGCGCATGTCCCACAGGATCAGCGTATGATCCTTCGCCAGCGCATCGATCTGCCCATGCCACATCGCCGATGTCGAGGAATAGCCGTGCGTGAGCAGCAGCGGCGGCCCGTTGCCATGAACCTCGTAGTAGATCCCGACGCCGTCCCGGTTTATCCTTGGCATTGTTTCCCGCCCTTTTTTTCCTCGCCACTAACTCGGTGCTTCACCCTCCCCTGGAGGGGAGGGTCGACTCACATGAGCGCAGCGAAATGTGAGACGGGGTGGGGTGGCGGTCTTTCCACATCCAATTGTTCGTGTGGAGAGATCACCCCACCCCGCTCGCGCTTCGCGCGATCGACCCTCCCCCCGAGGGGAGGGTAAGGGTTTGCGTGCGGCTGCACTCTAGCTCGCCAAGTTACCTCGAAGAAACCGCTCGAACGCGATGGCACGCATGCCTGACGCACGCGCTGTTGTGTCCAGTGGCTGCGTCGCGGCCCTTGGCGCGGCGCACAACGGGCGAGTGTGGCGGACGTTTTTTCGACTCGTTCCAAATTGCATTTGCCTCCGCGCCGGAACGCGATCATTCTCGCGGGCAAGGTTGACGCCAGCCCGGTGGGCGTCCGCCATTCAAGTTGCCGCCGTAAGTGGCTTCATGCACCGGCAGGGGAAGACGCCTATGCCAACTCTCACCATCAACGGGCGGAGTCTGTCCGTGGATGCGGCGAACGACACGCCGCTCCTCTGGGCGATCCGCGAGCAATTGCAGATGACCGGCACCAAGTTCGGCTGCGGTGCCGGGCTGTGCGGTGCCTGCACCGTCCACGTCAACGGCGAAGCCGTGCGCTCGTGCCAGACCATGGTCGGCGACGTCGCCGGCAAGAAGATCACCACCATCGAAGGTCTCTCCGCCAAGGGCGATCATCCCTTGCAGAAGGCCTGGATCGCCGAACAGGTGCCGCAATGCGGCTATTGCCAGTCCGGACAGATCATGCAGGCGGCTTCGCTGCTCGCGAAGAATCCCAATCCGACCAAGGAAGAGGTGGTCGCCCATATGGACGGCAATCTCTGCCGTTGCATGACCTATTCGCGGATCCAGAAGGCGATCATGCGCGCCGCATCCGAGATGCGCACCGCATCCGCCACCTCCAACGAGCGGAGGCCCACATGAACGAGCATGTGAAGAACATGACACCCGAGACGACGGATCTCAGCCGCCGCTCCTTCCTCGTCGGCACCGCCGCGACCGGTCTGGTGCTCGGCTATGCCGGCCTGCCCGGCATCGAATCGGCAGCCGCCGCGCCGGCCAGTTTCGAGCCGAGCGTCTGGTATGCGATCTCGCCGGACGGGCTCGTCACCGTGACCTGCGGCAAGGCCGACATGGGCCAGCACATCGCCTCCACCATGGCGCAGATCGTCTGCGAGGAACTGGGCGCGAAATGGAGCGACATGCGCGTGCAGCTCGCCTCCAACGATCCCAAGTTCAACGATCCCGTGCTGGGCGCGCAGATCACCGGCGGCAGCTGGTCGACCATGATGAACTTCGAGGCGATGAGCCGGGCCGGTGCGGCCGGGCGGATCGCATTGACGGAAGGTGCCGCCGCCGCCATGGGCGTGCCGGCATCGGAGCTGGTGGTGCGCGATTCCATGATCGTGCATCCGAAGTCGAAGAAGCAGATGTCGTTCGCCGATGTCGTGAAAAGCGGCAAGGCGACGAAGACCTTCACGCCCGACGAGCTCAAGGCACTCAAGCTGAAAACACCCGATCAATACACCATGATCGGCGTGTCGGTGCCGCAGCTCGACATCCCCTCCAAGACCAACGGCACGGCCAAGTACGGCATCGACGTGATGTTGCCGGGCATGGTCTATGGCGCGGTGGTCACGCCGCCGGTGCGCTTCGGCGCCACGGTGAAATCGGTCGACGACAGCGCGGCAAAGAAGGTGCCGGGCTTCATCAAGGCCGTCACGCTCGACGACAAGACCGCAACGACGTCGGGCTGGGTCGTCGCCGTCGCCGGCACCTACGCCAACGCCAAGAAGGCGGCACAGGCGCTGAAGATCGCCTATGACGCGGGTCCGAATGCGAAGCTGTCGAGCCAGTCGCTGCTCGACGAGGCCAAACGGCTGCAGGGCCTGGAGGATTCCGGCCAGTTCTTCGTCAAGGACGGCGATCCCAATGCTGCCTTCGGCACGGCGGCGAAAGTGGTCGAGGCCGAGTACACCACCAGCATCAACATCCACGCGCCGCTGGAGCCGATGAACGCCACTGCGGAGTTCAAGGGCGACATCCTGCACATCTATTCCGGCAATCAGTTCGCGACGCGCTCCGGCGCGATCGCGGCGGGCGCTGCCGGGATCGATCCGAAATTCGTCGTGATGCACCAGATGTGGTTGGGCGGCGGCTTCGGCCGGCGTCTCGACGCCGACATGATGATTCCGGCGGTGCAGGCGGCCAAGGCGGTCGGCAAGCCGGTGAAGGTGATCTATTCGCGCGAGAACGACATGACGATGGATTTCTCGCGTCCGCTCACCTACCAGAAGGTCAAGGCCGGCGTGGACGGTGATGGCAAGCTCGTTGCGATCAGCCACGACGTGGTCTCGGCCTGGCCGACCGCGCGCTGGGGAATCCCCGATTTCCTGACGCCCTCGGTCGACAAGAAGGGCCCGCTCGACAGCTTCACGGTCAATGGAGCGGACTTCTTCTACACCGTGCCCAACCATTATGTGCGCGCGATCAAGAACGAGCTCGCGCACAACGCCACGCCGTCCGGCCAGCTTCGCTCGGTGGCGCCCGGCTGGACCTTCTGGGCCGTCGAAAGCATGATCGACGAGATCGCGGCAGCGACGGGCAAGGATCCCGCGCAGTTCCGCATCTCATTGCTCGACGGCGCCGGCAAGAACGACGGCGGCGCGCAACGCTTGCGCAACACGCTGCTCGCCGCGATGGGACTGTCCGGCTACGGCACCAAGCAATTGCCGAAAGGCGAGGGCATGGGCGTCGCCTGCGTCTCCTCGCAGGAGCGCGCGACCGCGAGCTGGACGGCGTGCGTGGCTCACGTCGCCGTCGCGCCGTCGGGGGAGGTGACCGTGAAGAAGCTCACGGTCGCAACCGACGTCGGCACGCAGGTGCATCCCGACAATATCCGCGCCCAGGTCGAGGGTGCGGCGCTGTGGGGCCTGTCGCTGGCGATGTACGAGAAGGCGACGCTGAAGGACGGTGGCATCGAGCAGACCAATTTCGACAGCTACACGCCCTTGCGCATGAGCCAGACGCCCGAGGTCGCGGTTGCCGTGATTGCCAACGGCGAGAAGGCGACCGGCGTCGGCGAGCCCGCGGTGACCGTGGTCGCGCCGGCCATCGGCAACGCCATCTACAATGCCAGCGGCGCCCGCGTCCGGGCGCTACCGATCACGGCGGAGGCCGTGAAGGCGAGCATGAAGGCGTAGGCTGAGCCGCGATTGCTGAATGAGATGATCCGCCGGAGGGGGTCCCCTCCGGCGGATTTGTTTTTGGAGTCGCCTCCACAATCTGGCTGTCATGCCCGGCGAAAGCGGGGCATCCAGTACGCCGCGGCATCTCGGTTCCCGCCTCGTCGTCTCGGCGTACTGGGTCGCTCGGTCCCGGCTCCGCCAAGGCTACGCCGAGGCTCACACGGGTGCCCGGCGCGCCGAAGCTTCAGCGAAGGTGGCAAGCCGGGCGACGACAGTGGAGGTGGGTCTTAGGGCCTCGAAAATTCCCCTGTGTTATCAATGCCCATTCTACTGTGCATGGGGTTGTTTTCGCGGGTTTTTGAAAGTCCCCCCTCCCGGAACCCAATCCCTAAAATTGCGAGCAATTCCCCAAGCCTCCATTGAGCACGCCTCTTAAGGGCCAGAGAACCTGATCCGGCCTAGGCTCATCGGCCAATACGCCCGAGTTCCCGGTCCTTGTGGGGAAGCCATGAACGCCACAGCCAAATCCGCCGCCAAACGCCGGCTTCTGCTCGCCTCCGATCGCAGTGACGGCAGCAGCGAGCTCGCCAGCATCTTGAAAGCGGTCGGCGACGTCTCGACGGTGAAGACCGAGGAGATCCCCGCCCTGCCGGCGCGCGATCTCTCCGGCCTCGTGGTCGATATCAACCTGCGCTCGCCCGAGAGCGTGCAGCGGGTCCGCAACAAGCTGCGCGGCGATGCCTACCGTTCGATGCCGCGGCTGTTCGTGCTCGCGGACGCCCTGCATCACGGCACCATGCAGGCCTGGGCGCTCGGGGCCACCGACACCATCTCGCGGCCGCTCCAGGCCGACGCCATCCTGCAGCGCATCCGCGCCGCATTCCCGGACACCGCCGCCTATGACGCCACCGATCGCGGCAAGACGCTCAACCGCGGCGTCGAGGCGGCGCATGCGGTGCTGACCAAGATGTTCGAGAAGCTGCCGCTCGGCGTGCCCCTGACCTTCGACGACGTCATCGCCGCCGAGAGCAAGATCCTGAAGGCGATCAAGCATTCCTCGCTGCGTGAATGGCTCACCACGGTGGGCTGTCATCATGTCGGCAGCTATCGCCATTGCCTGTTCGTCACCGGCTTCGCCGTCGCCTTCGCCCAGCATCTCGGTATGCGCGAGGACGACCAGCGCCGCCTGACTCGCGCCGCGCTGCTGCACGACGTCGGCAAGGCCTTCGTTCCGGCCTGGCTGCTCGACAAGCCCGGCAAGCTCACCGACGAGGAGATGGCCGAGGTCCGCCAGCACCCGCGCCGCGGCTATGACGCGCTCGCCGCCCAAGGCAGCTTCCCGCCGGAGATGCTGGACGTGGTGCTGCATCACCACGAATTCCTCGATGGTTCCGGCTATCCCAACGGCCTGTCGTCGAACCAGATCAGCGACATCGTGCGCCTGACGACGATCGTCGACATCTACGCCGCGCTCGTCGAGAAGCGCGCCTACCGCATGCCCTTCACCCATTCCCGCGCCTTCACCATGATGGAAGGCATGGGCGGCAAGCTCGACCAGCAGCTGCTGCAGGCGTTCCGCCCGGTCGCGCTGGGGTCGTTCTAGCCGAGACACCGTAGGGTGGGCAAAGCGAAGCGTGCCCACCACTTCCAAGAACGTGGGCACGGCGCTGACGCGCCTTTGCCCACCCTACGGCAGTTTCCGTTTGGCGGCACCGCGCCTCACCCCACCATCTTCCGCAGCTCCGCCTTCGCCACCTTCTCCAGCGTCGAGCGCGGCATGTCGTCGACGAGCCTGATCTCGCGCGGCAGCTTGAAATCGGCGAGGCCCTTGCGGCAGGCTTCCATCACGCGATCCTGCAGATCGGGCGCAGCGCCCGCGACGCCGCCCTGCGGGATGATGAAGACGACAGGCACCTCGTCCAGCATCGGATGCTTCTTCGCGACCACCGCGGCCTCGCGCACGCCCGGCACGAGCGCGATCACCTGCTCGATCTCGGAGGCCGCAACGTTCTCGCCGCCGACCTTCAGCATGTCCTTGGCGCGGTCGCCGAACTTGATGAAGCCGTTCTGGAGCCGCTCGACACGGTCGCCGGTGAGGAAGAAGCCGTGCTCGTCAAAGCTCTCGCGCGTGGCCTTCTCGTTGTGCAGGTACTCGGCGAACAGCGACAGGCCCGGGATGCCCTTGATCGCGAGATTGCCGGTGTCGCCGACCTCCGTCGGCCGTCCGTCGTCGTCGGTGATGCGGATCTGATATTCGGGCGCGGCGCGGCCGATCGACATCGGGATGTTGGGCTGGTCGACCTCGCCGACGATGCCGTGGGTGATGGTCTCGGTCATGCCCCACCAGCCGATCATCTTGACGCCGAAGGCGGCAAAGGCCGGCGGCTCGTTGATGGCGGTGCCCCACAGGCGGAACTTGTGGTCCATCGGGATCTCCTGCTCGAGCAGCGCCTTCATGCAGAACGGGATGGTCGAGGTCCAGGTCGCGCCATGCTCGCGTGCGACGCCCCAGAACCGGCTGGCCGAGAAGCGCGGCTGGATCACGCAAGTCGCTCCGACCCACAGCGTCGCCAGCATGGAATAGGCCAGCGCGTTGGTGTGGAACGCGGCAAGTAGGCCTGGTGCACGTCGCCGGCGTGCAGGTCCTCATGCGCGGCGTTGATCTTGGCGCCCCACATTGGCATGGGTCCACAGCACCGCCTTGGGCCGCGACGTCGTGCCCGAGGTGTATTGCACGCTGCATGGCGCCAGCGGATCGGTCGCGCGCCTGGGACGATCGGCACTGTCGGCGAACAGCGATTCGAAGCTGTCGCCGCGCGACACCCCTTGCGGGGGCGCCGCGCCCGCATCGTGCGAAGTCACCGCCAGCCAACGGATGTTGCGGCAGTTCTGCGCGACGATGTCCGCATAGGCCGGCTGCGTGATCGCGGCGACCGCGCCGCAATGATCGGCGAAATACGCGATCTCGGCCGGTGCAGAGCGCGTGTTGGTGGTGACCGCGACGGCGCCCAGCTCGACGCAGGCGAACCAGGCCAGCATCGCCTCGATGCAATTGTCGAGATGAATGAGCACATATTCGCCCGGCTTGACGCCGCGCCTGGCGAGCCCGGCCGCGAGCGCGCCGACCCGCTCGTGAAACTCGCCGTAGCTCCAGCGCCGCGCCGGCGCGTCGAACGGCGCCCAGATCAGGAACGGATGATCACGCCGGACCTCGGCGCGCATCTTCTAGAGCCAGGGCACGTCGAGCCCATCGAACGGGCCCACGATTCCGGCTGTGGTCTGTTGAACTGGCATGGCTCCTCCCGGTGCAGCCTGCATCTTGCTGGCGGCTGTCTTTTGATGATTGCGTCTTCCTGCCATCGGATGAGGCGTGAAGCAAATCGGGGGAGAGGGCCGAGCTTTCTCCGTCGTCATTGCGAGGAGCCCGTGCGACGAAGCAATCCAGGGTCCCTCCGTGGAGACAGTCTGGATTGCTTCGCGGAGCCTGTCATCGGGCCGCGCTTTGCGCGGACCCGGTGGCTCGCAATGACGGCGTTCGGGGTGGGCAGCGGAGGACTCTACCGGCCACCATCCTCGTACGACGAGATCTCGATCAGGCTGCCATCGGGATCCCGGCAATAGACCGAGCGCAGCGTGCCGCGGGCGCCTTGCCTTGGGCCCGGGCCTTCCTCGATCGCGACGCCATGTGCCCGCAAATGCGCCACCACCTCGTCCGGCGTGGCCGAGGTGAGAAAGCACAGGTCTTCGCTGCCCGCCGTCGGCTGCTTTGCGGTGAACCACTCCACCTTGTCGGCGTCGCGTTGCCGGACGTTGATCCTCTGGTTACCGAATTCAAGGAAAGTCCGCGGCGCTTTGCCGCCGCCGGGATCGAACAGCTTGACATCCATGCCGAGAATCTTGCCGTACCACGCAGCACTTGCCGCGACATCGGTGACATTGATCACGAGATGATCCAGGGCATGAACCTTGACCGTCATGTCTCATCCTTTCGTCGTGAAGTGCCCCGCGCACTTTCCGCCCGCGGCCAGCTTTGTTACAACCGCGGCCACGCGGCCTTCAAGCCATCCGACCTTCAAGAACAACACTGGGAGAACCCTTGAGATGATCACTCGCCGTACCGCGCTGGGCCTGCTCGCCGCCAGTCCGCTTGCCGCCACCCCGCTGTCGAAGGCCCTTGCCGCCGATTATCCGGCTCGTCCGGTGAAATGGGTGGTGGGCTATCCGCCGGGCGGCGCCACCGACATCCTGGCACGGCTGATCGGCCAGCGGCTGTCGGAAAAGCTCGGCCAGCAATTCGTGATCGAGAACAAGCCGGGCGCCGGGAACAACATCGCGACCGAATCGGTCATCAATGCCGAGCCCGACGGCTACACGTTGCAGCTGGTCAATCCGGCCAACTACATCAACGCCTCGCTCTACGCCAACCTGAAGTTCAACTTCGTGCGCGACATCGCGCCGGTCGCCTCGTTCCAGCGCGTGCCGAACGTGATGACCGTCAACAAGGACGTGCCGGCCAAGAACGTCGCCGAGTTCATCGAGTACGTGAAGGCCAATCCCGGCAAGGTGAACATGGCCTCGTCCGGCAACGGCACCTCGGTGCATCTGTCCGGGGAGATGTTCATGGCCATGACCGGCTGCAAGATGCAGCACGTGCCCTATCGCGGCGCCGCGCCCGCGATCACCGACATGCTCGCCGGCCAGGTGCAGGTGATCTTCGACAACATGCCCTCGATCATCCAGCACATCCGCTCCGGCAGCCTGCGCGCCATCGGCGTCACCACCACGGAACGCTCGCCGCAGCTGCCCGACGTGCAGCCGATCGCCGACACTGTCAAGGGTTATGAGGCGAGCGCGCTGTTCGGCATGGGCGCGCCGAAGAACACGCCGAAGGAGATCATCGCCAAGCTCAACGCCGAGGTCAACGCGGTGATCAAGGAGCCCGACATGGCCAAGCGCCTGGTCGAGCTCGGCGGCGAGCCGCGGGTGCAGACGCCCGAGGCGTTCGGCGAGGAGATCAAGGCCGAGACCGAGAAGTGGAAGAAGGTCGTCGAGTTCGCCGGCCTGAAGGTCGAGTAGCGATCTCGTGATGATCGGGAAGAGAGCCCTGCCGTTCGGCAGGGCTTTTTTCTTTGCGTTGCTTGGTTGATGCAACCTGCGTCCAGCAACAGATCACGCAGTCGTGCGGATCCGCGTCTGCGGGTTCCGGCTTGACGTTGCCGCGCTCGCGTCTATACTAAACCACATGGTTAAGTATAGGGACGAGACGCTGGACCGGACTTTTGCGGCGCTGTCCGACCCGACGCGGCGTGCCTTGCTGGCGCGCCTCGGCGAGCAGGACGGCCTGTCGGTGAGCGAGCTGGCTGCCCCGTTCCCGGTGTCGCTGCCGGCGATCATGAAGCATCTCGACGTGCTCACGGATGCCGGGCTGATCGTGCGCGAGAAGACCGGGCGCACGGTTGCCTGCCGGCTGACCGCGCAACCGATGGAGCAGGCGATGAACTGGCTCAATCGCTATGCGCAGTTCTGGTCCCACAATCTCGATCGCCTCGCCGCCTTCGTGGAGGAAGAGACATGGCCAACGCAGTCGCCAACGCTGCCGAACGCCCGGCAGAACGACCAAGCCTCACGCTCACGCGCCGGCTCCGCGCGCAGCCGCAAAAGGTCTACGCCGCCTGGACGCAAGCCGCGCAGCTAGCGCAATGGTTCGGGCCGCCGAACATGAAGCCGGCGACGCTTCAAGCCGAGCTCGACGTTCGCGTCGGCGGCCGGTTTCGCATCAGCTTCACCGGCGACGACGGCGAATATTTCGAGGCCGGCGGCCGTTATCGCGAGGTGATGCCGAACGAGCTTCTCGTCTTCACCTGGGCCTGGCACTCGACGCCGGAGCGTGAATCGCTGGTGACGATCTCGCTGAAGCCTGATGGCGCCGGCACCTTGATGATCTTCCATCACGCCCAGTTCTTCGACGAGACCGCACGCGACAACCACCAGCGCGGGTGGAGCTCGTTGTTCGACAAGCTCGATGCTTTCGTCGCCTGACCAAGGAGAACGCCATGCAGCAACATCAGATCGTCTCGCGCGAGCAATGGATCGCCGCGCGCAAGGCCCTTCTGGACCATGAGAAGGAGTTGACCCAGGCCCGCGAACGGCTTGCCGACGAGCGCCGCCGGCTGCCCTGGGTCAAGGTCGACAAGGCGTACGAATTTGACGGGCCGAACGGCATTGTGTCGCTGGGCGACCTGTTCGAGGGCCGGCCGCAGCTCATCGTGCAGCACGTGATGTTCGCACCCGATTGGGAGGCGGCGTGCAAGAGCTGCTCGTTCTGGGCAGATGGGTTCGAGCGCATGGTGCCGCATCTGGCCGCGCGCGACACCGCGATGGTTGCGGCCTCGCTGGCGCCAAGCGCAAAGCTCGAGGCCTTCAAGAAGCGGATGGGCTGGACCTTCGACTGGGTTTCCTCAGGCCGCAACGACTTCAACCGCGATTACGGCGTGACGTTCTCGCCGGAGGAGGTCGCGACCGGCAAGCCGATGTACAATTTCGGGACCACTCCGCTGTACGGCCCCGAACTACCCGGTATCAGCGTGTTCTACCGCGACGAGGCCGGCGCGATCTTCCACACCTATTCGTGCTTCGCCCGCGGCCTCGACATGATGAACGCCGCTTATCAATATCTCGATCTCACCCCGCTCGGCCGTCACGAGGAAGGCCTGCCCTATCCGATGGACTGGGTGCGCCTGCGCGACCAGTACGAACCGCAGCCGGCGAAGGCGGCGTGCTGTCACGGGTGAGGGGGAAACGCTCGACGCACATCAAAGGTGTCATCGCCCGGCCTTGCCGCCTTCGCTGAAGCTTCGGCGCGCCGAGCACCCGTGCGAGCCTCGGCGTAGCCTTGGCGGAGCCGGGACCGGGCGATCCAGTACTCCGAGGCGGCGCGGCTAGGGCCGAGAAGCCGCGGCGTACTGGATTCCCCGCTTTCGCGGGGAATGACAGCGCGAGGCGGCGAGGGCTGCCGTTCCGCCTCACGCTACCGCTTCGCGTCCGCCTGCTCGGTCGCATTGCACGAGATCAGCATCGTGTACGGCCGGGCGTTGGCGGCGATGTCGGTGGTCTTGAGCTCGGCCTTCGGTTCGGCGGTCTGATAGGGCACGATCGAATTGTCGAGGAAGTCGCGCAGCACGCCGGTCTTGATGGCGAAGTTGATGTTTTCAGGGATGTTGCCGGTCGCCACCGCGATGCGCAGGGCCGGGATCTTGCCGGTGACCACGCCCACGACCTGGCCGGTGTTGTCGAACAGCGGCCCGCCGCTATTGCCGGGCTGCACAGGTGCGCTGATCTGCAGGAAACGCGAATCGTTGCGCATGCCGCTGAGCGAGCTCACGATGCCGGTGGTCACGCTGAAGTCCGAGGTCAGGATGCCGTGATAGGGAAAGCCGATCGCGACGACGGAATCGCCGGAGCGGATCGAGCGGTCGCGGATCCGGGCGAAGTCCTTGAAGGTCGTCGTCGAGGGCGCCTGCAACAGCGCGAGATCGTTGTTGGCGTCGCTCGACACGAGGCGCAGCACCATTGCGGCTTCGCCGGTGAGATTGCCCTTGATGTCGCCGACGCAACCGTCGATCACATGGTGGTTGGTGACGATGTGCCCTCCCGTGCTGACGACGAAGCCGGTGCCGCTCCTGGCTCGGGCAGGCTTGCCGCCGGAGGGCGGTGCCGCCTGCTTCTCCGCCGTCGCCGCCGGCTTGGCCGCACCCTTGGTGAAATCGCCCGCCTTGTCGAGCCCGTCGGCTTTCACCTTGCTCACACAATTGGTCAATGCCGCGATCACCGGCCCGGTCGATGTCAGATCGAAATTCAGAACGGCGCGACCGGCTGTCGCCACCATGAGGCTCGCCTTCTGAAAGGTACGCACGACTTTGAGCGGCATGACGGCGGTGAGCATGTTGGACTGATACGCCGTAGCGTACAACCTGGCTTGCTCCTGCCCGTCGAAGGTCACGTCGATCGCGGCGCTCTCGCCCTTGTTGAAGCGGTAGCTCGGACTCGCAAAAGCCAGCGTCCAGGTGCCGGTGGCATTGTAACCCACGACGAGAATGACGCCGTTCGCGTAAGGCGTCGTCGCCGCGCAATGGGAGAACGCGCCCGTCTCGTCATTGCTGAACGCGCCGCCGATCCAGTTGCCGACATTGACGGTGCCAAACGGCCCCGCCGCGTTCGCCCCGACCACACTCAGCAGCAACACCAACGCAGCGACCAACGACCTCAACCACATACCAGCCCCCGGCAAACGCGCTTGCATCCATCTTATCCGCGAGGGCAGGTGAGGCGCAACCATCAGTTGTCCGCTCTATTCGTTTCGGCTGCCGCAGCAATTCGGGCTTGCATTTACTTTGCAGTGCCGTATACTTTGCAATACAAAGTAACAGGACCAGCTGTCCTGCAAATGCCGGGGTGGAACGAGGTTTGGCGGTGCCGATGCGCGATCTCGACAAGGCGCTGGCCGACATCGTGGCGATCCGCAGCCAGATCGCGGCGGGCACCGCCTTCCGCGGCTACGGCCCGGCAGCGATGGCTGCGACCGGCGCCGTCGCGCTCATCACCGCCATTCTGCAATTCTGGTTGCTGGATGATCCCACCGGCGAGCCGCTCGGTTTCTTCATCGGCTGGTTCATCGCCGCCGCGCTCTCGGGGCTGATCATCGGTATCGAGATGCGCGCGCGGTCGCGACGCCATCATTCCGGTCTCGCCGACGCGATGATTCACCAGGCGGTCGAGCAGTTCCTGCCGGCGGGCGTTGCCGGCGTTCTGCTCGCGGTGGTGATGTGGAAGTTCGCGAGCGAGACGCTGTGGCTGCTGCCGGGCCTGTGGCAGATCCTGGTGTCGCTCGGCATCTTCGCCTCGGTCCGCTCGTTGCCGCGCACCGTCGCGCTCGCCGGCGCCTGGTATTTCGTGTCCGGCTTCGCCGTCGTGGTGCTCGCGAGCCGAACCCACACCCTGTCGCCATGGACCATGGGGCTGCCCTTCGTGATCGGGCAATCGGTGATGGCGGCCATTCTGCATTTCGCGTCCGGAGACAACGATGTCGAAGACTGACAGCGCGCCCTTCTCCTATGAAGGGCTCGACCGCGTGATCCACGAGAAGGCGAGGCTCGGCTTGTTGACCTCGCTGATGGCGCACCCCAAGGGGCTTGCATTCGGAGATCTCAAGCAGCTCTGCGGCCTCACCGACGGCAACCTCAGCCGCCACCTTGCCGTGCTCCAGGAGGCCGGCCTCGTCGAGGTGACCAAGGGCTACGAGGGCAACCGTCCGCACACCACCTGCCGTCTCACCAAGGCCGGCCGCCGCCGCTTCCTCGACTATCTCGCCGTGCTCGAGCGACTGGTGCGCGACGCGGCGAAGGCCGCCGGCCGCGAGGCGCCGCCGCTCGGCCGCCTCGGTATCGCCTCGACTTGATCTTCCCCCTTTTTGACCGGAGACTTTGCAATGCAAAGTGACATCACGTCCCGTAACGAGAAGCTTCATGTCGGCATCATCATGGACGGCAACGGCCGCTGGGCGACGCGGCGCGGCCTGTCGCGCCTGCGCGGCCACGAAGCCGGCGTCGAGACTATCCGCCGCATCGTCGAGGCCGCGCCCAAGCAGGGCATCGGCACGCTGACGCTCTACGCCTTCTCCACGGACAATTGGCGGAGGCCGAAGGCCGAGGTCGCGGCGCTGATGACCTTGCTGCGCTTCTACCTCGCGAACGAAGTGCAGAGCCTCGTCAAGAACGGCGTGCGCCTCTCCGTTATCGGCCGCCGCGATCGCCTGCCCGACGGCATCGCCGCCGCGATCGCGCGCGCCGAGGCGGCCACCGCCGATGGCCGCACGCTGCATGTGCGCATCGCCGTCGATTATTCCGCGCGCGAGGCCATCCTCAATGCCGCGGCGAAGGCGGCCGCGCTGACCAGCCTCACCCGCGAAGCCTTCTCGCAGCTGGTCACAGGCGAGGCTGGCCTTCGCGACGTCGATCTCATCATCCGCACCTCCGGCGAGAAGCGGCTGTCGGACTTCCTGCTTTGGGAGGGCGCCTATGCCGAGCTGCACTTCACCGAGCGGATGTGGCCCGAATTCGACGCGGGCGATCTTGCCGAGGCGCTCGCCGCCTTCCACAACCGCGAGCGCCGCTTTGGTGGTCTGCAGGCGATCCTGCCAGGCGAAGTGCCTTCGCTCTCCCAGGTGTGACGCGCCTCGCGCCCGCCGGCTCCCCGCTGATTGCCGCCTGGCATGGATCGTGCTCTAGTATTCCGGCGCTGGGTATCGTCCCGCGACGGAGCTTTCGTACGATGCGTGCAGTCCTCGATTATTGCACCGGCGGAACGGAGCGGCAGCTTGCCGCCGGAACGATCATCGTCGCCGAGGGGGGCACCTCCGGCCATCTCTACGTGCTGATGCAAGGCAGGCTCGAGGTGCTCAAGGGCGAGATGGTGGTCGCCACCGTCACCGAGCCCGGCGCGGTGCTGGGTGAGATGTCCGTGCTGCTGGGCCAGCCGCACACCGCAACCGTGCGGGCCTGCTCCGAGGCCATCGTCTACGAGTTCGAGGATGCCGCCTCGTTCCTCGAGAAGGAGCCGGGCGTGGCCTTGCTGATCGCAAAAATGCTGGCGCAGCGGCTCAACGTCGCCAACACTTACCTCGCCGATCTGAAGCGGCAATATGCCGGCCACGGTACGCATCTGGCCATGGTCGGCGAGGTGCTCCAGAGCATGATCAACCTGCCGCCGCTTGAGGTTTCGCCAGGCTCGGATCGGCAATCCGATCCAAGAATGTGAGCCAGTCGGGCGGCGCCTCGATGGGGGCGGCGGGCCGCTGCAGGGGCGCATTCAGGTCGATCCATTGCGCCGCACCGGCCGCCAGCCAGAACGCCTTGTCGGCATCGAGATCGAGCACGATGTAGGTCGGCGGACGGCCGGGTTGCAGGCCCGTGTTGAAGACCCAGGTCTGATCCAGCCGATCGAACCACGATCCATTGCTGATGAAGGGTGATTGATGCACATGGCCCGAGATCACCATCGACGGCTGGTATTGCATGATCCACTGCACCAGCTCGACGTCGCCGAAGAAGCGCTTGCCGCCCCAGCTCGTCGGTGAATCCGCCGGCGGCGCATGATGCGTCCAGATCCAGCGCTGCGGCCTGACGGCCGCGGCATCGCGCAACTGCGCGACGAGGCGTTGCTTGACCTGCGGCCCGTCCCACCACGGGCACACCGTGAACAGGGTATCGCCGACGTTAAGGCTGTCGCCGTCGCAGGCGATGCCGAGCTCGCGCACTTCCGAGATCCAGCGCGAAATCTTCTCACCCTCGGTGTTGCGCTCGTCGAGATCATGATTGCCGGAGCAGAGGATCACGCGGGTCGTCGCTGCCAGCAGCGCGAGGTACTTCTTCACCACCACGATCTGGGCGCGGAAATCCACCATCGAGCCGATGTCGAGCGCGTCGCCGGCGAAGATCACGAGGTCGAATCGCGGCGCCGCGCTGACCAGCCAGTCGAGCTGAGGCAGCGAATAGTGCAAGTCGGCCACGACCAGGCAGCGCATTGAAAATCCGTCAGGTCAAAGCAATCGGAAGGCTTGCGAATTGACCGATATTGCCACGGCCGACATCCAAGGCAAGAAGCAAACCGGCCCTGTCGGCCCCGCCGACGCGGCAAAAGGGCCGCGCCCGAGCCGATCGGGGGGCAGGCGGTCAGTTGCCCTTCTCCCTTCCCAGGACGCCACGGCCCGCCAGAGCCTCGGCAAGCTGCTCGGTGTAGATGATCCGGCTCCATCGATGCAGATGCGAGGGATAGTGCGCGTACATGATGTCCAGCATCATATCCGGCGTATCGAGGAAGTGCGATCTGTCGATGCCGAGCATGGCGGCGATCCTTTCACCAGCCTCGGCATGAAAGCTCTGTGGACCGCCTTGGGCATAGAGCGAATTGACCGGCGTGATGACAAGGTACACCTTCGACCGGTCGAACTTCGATAGCGTTTCCGACAAGGAGACGAGCGCCTTCTCGAATTCCGCGTTCATCACGAACGGCTTGATCTTGGGATCGGGTTTGAAGAAGACGTGACCGGCCAGCGTGGCCTTGTAGGCGGCGAGCGAAGGAATATCGAGCATCCGATTGGGGTCGATGGCGCTGCCATGCTCGCGCCAAATGGTTGAAATGAACTGGTCCTTGCCGCCGTAATACACCGCGTAGCCCCCGGGCAGCGGATTGTAGACCGCTTGCTCCATCAGCAGGCGGATGTACTCCGGGCCTCCGGCCGGAAACGTCAGGCCGGACGGAACTTCGAAGCGGTTGGTCCGGATGAAATTCACCCATTCATTCCACCTCGGATCGCGCTCGTACTGAACCGGGTTGAACACCAGAACCAGCTTCCTGGGCTGGCGCCCGCGGGCGATCATCTTTTCAAGCATCGCGCCATACCCATCCGGACCGACGAATCCGATGGTGCAGAACGACTCGATCCCGGATCCCGGGAACGCCTGCAACAACGTCGGGACGTGAATCCCCATCAGGCAGGAGCTATCGCCGAGAAAGGCAAGGTCGGCCGCAGGCAGCCGCTCCGAGCGCCTGATTTGCTCCAGGACGATGTAGGTCTCGATGCCGCGCGACCATTGATGCAAGCTCTGCTGATGGATGTAATGTGCAATGCCGAGGATGAGGGTGGTGAGCGCGCCAAGCGGAAGGAGCCGTCGGGCAACGATCCATACGGCACCTGCCAGCGGCCAGTGTCCGATCGATTCGATCGTCTGTTTCAGGGGCATGATCTAGAACTGGAAATAGATGAAGGTTGCATTGACGTGTCCGGAGGCGGCGATCGTCATCGCCGCCAGCGTAGCAAACAGCGGATATCTCAGCCATGCAGGCCACTGCAGGATCGAATAGTCGCCACGCGACCGAAGCTGCCACTCCAGCAGCATCAGCGGCACGGACAGCGACAGGATCGCCAGACCGGCGGCGCCGTGCACCGGAGCCCACTCCCAGTTGCCGAGGGCGTAGAGCATGCCCACCAGCAAGTTCCAATTGGACGCGCGGAAGAAGAACCAGCCCACGAACACCACCAGCATGGTGAGAGCCCAGCCGACGCCGCGGGCAACCATCGAGCCCGGCGCCTCCTTGCCGGAAAACGCGCGCCAGGCCACGAGGGCCAGGCCGTGAACCAGGCCCCAGAGCACGAAGGTCCATGACGCGCCGTGCCAGAGACCTCCCAGCGCCATCGTAAGCAGCAGGTTTCGGTTGGTGATGAGCTCGCCGCGGCGGTTGCCGCCGAGCGGGATGTAGAGATAGTCGCGCAGCCAGGTGCTGAGGCTGATGTGCCAGCGATGCCAGAACTCGCTGATCGAAACCGACCAGTAGGGGTAGCGGAAATTCCAGATCAGCTCGAAGCCGAACAGCAGCGCGACGCCTTTGGCGATCAGGCTGTATCCGCTGAAGTCGGCATAGATCTGGATGCCGAACGCGAGCGTGGCGAGGATGACCGACCAACCGAAGGGCTGCTCCGGAATGAAGAGCGTGTCCACGATCGGCGCGAGGCTGTCTGCCACCACGACCTTCATGGCATAGCCGTAGATCAGGAGCCAGAGCGCGCGTTCGGCGTGATCGGACGTGAAACGTCGCGGCGCTGAAAATTGGTCCAGAAGGTTGCTCGCCCGCTCGATCGGGCCGGCGACGAGTTGCGGGAAGAACGCCTTGAAGGCGAGAAACTTGACGACGTCCTTTTCGGCGGCATGCTTGCCGCGATAGACGTCGACCACGTAGGCGATGCCCTGGAAGGTGATGAAGGAGATGCCGAGCGGCAGCACGATGCGCAATGTCGGCACGTTCGGATGAAGCCCTACGCGCTCGGCGATCATCGAGAACGAATCGATGAAGAAATTGAAGTATTTGAAGATCGCAAGAACGATCATCGCCGCTGCGATGGCGAGAGAGAGCAGAAGCTTTCGGGTTTGTTCGCGCTTGGAGGCGGCGATGACGATCGCCGCGGCATAGTTGACGATGGAAATGCCGGCCAGCAGGGGCAGAAAGCGCCAGTCCCACCAGCCGTAGAATACGTAGCTAGCGACCAGGATGATGACGTTCTGAACCGCAAGCCGCGAGGTGGCGTGGTAGAGCAGAAAGGTCGCGGGAACAAAGCAAAGGAACGCCAGGGAAACGAACGACATCGCAGCAGACAGTCACTTGCTGAGCAGCAAGCGCGCCGCTCGCCATATCAATGGGGACGACGACGGAAAGGAAGACAGGGGCGTCGTGGTGACAAGGATCATTTCCATCACCACGGCATCAGAATAGCAACCCCGAGATGAAATCAACCTAAATTCGCCTGATCCGGCGATGCGATCAGGACGCCTGATGTTCGCGGGACTGGACCCGCCGCGTGAATTCTGATGTCGTGGCGCATCCTCGAGAGCGCATGTCCACATGACCTCCTTCAAGACCATTCGCGCCCGCGCCGAGAAGCGCAAGGGCGGGCCCAAGGCGCTGGACAAATTGATGCCGGCCAAGCCGGACCTGAAGCGGCTGGCCAAGCTCGGCGACGATCGCATCCTCGCCGAGATGACCAAGCGGGTGTTCTGCGCCGGCTTTGCCTGGAGCGTGATCGATTCCAAATGGGACGGGTTTGAAACGGCCTTCCTGCATTTCCAGCCCGCCAAGCTCAGCTTCCAGCCCGAAGACTATTGGGAGGGTCTGCTGCGCGACGCGCGCATCGTGCGCAACGGCGCCAAGATCATGTCGGTGCGGGACAATGCCGTGTTCGTGCAGGAGATCGCGAAAGAGCACGGCAGCTTCGGCAAGTTTCTGGCCAAGTGGCCGTCGTCCGACGAGATCGGCCTGCTCGATCTCCTCACCAAGCGCGGCAGCCGGCTGGGCGGCAACACCGGCCAGATGCTGCTGCGCTTCGTCGGCTGGGACGGCTTTGTGACGTCGAAGGACGTGGTGGCCTGCCTGCGCGATGCCGGGCTCGACATCGCCGAGGAGGTCAAGTCGAAGGGCGATCTCGCCAAGGTGCAGGCGCAATTCAATGCCTGGGCCGAGGAGACCGGCCTGCCGTACACATATCTGTCACGCATCTGCGCGCTGTCGCTCGGCGAGAACCGCAGCGAGTAGCGCGTCGATCGTGCGCATCCTGTGGCGATCTTGTGCCGCGAACGCGGCCGATGAAACTTGCGATCACGAAATACATTTCGAAGGAACATTTGTCCGCAGCGCCTGTTCGGGACTCTGAGCCAGGCGCACAAGGGCGCAGGGAATGCTCGCTCCCGCCCGGCTCAATGACAACCGGATCCAGCAACGGAGCAGCTCATGAAGCTCACATCTGAACAGGTGAAGCAGACCGTCCACCAACTCGGCGCTCAGGTGCTGCCCGACGAACATCCGGCGATGCCGCAGCTCAACAGCATGTTCGGCGAGCACACCTTCTTCGTCGACGAGATGGGGCTCAAGGTCCTCGAGCCGACGGGATCGCTCGGCAGCGACCGCGAGAGCGGCGAGGTCGTCAGCCTCGCCGATTGGGGCGATTCCGACCTGACGCGCCTCATGGCGCATGAGCCCGAACCGACCGGCGTGATCGTGGTGTTCGAGCATATGAAGCATTGAACCGCTCCGAGCGCGATTGCCTCCATCGGTGGCGGATCGGAACATCCGCCACCGTTCGTCGCGCCTGGTGCGCTCCGTCGCCGAAAGCTCGCGCCGCGTTCAGATGCCCAGCGTCAGCTGCGGCTCCGACTCGCCGGCGGCATGGAGCGAGGACAGCGAGATCCCCAGCAGCCTGACGCGCTTGGGCAGCGGCATCTCGGCTTCGAGCAGGCCGCAGGCCAGCCGTTCCAGATCGTCGCGTCCGGCAACGGCCGCCGCGACGGATCTGCTGCGCGTGATGATCTCGAAGTCGGCGAACTTGATCTTCAGGGTGACGGTGCGGCCGCGATTGCCGGTCGCCTCGCAATGCCGCCAGACCTTGTCGACGAGCGGCCTGAGCTCGGCGACAAGCGCGTCGAACGCATCGAGGTCGGTCGAGAACGTGTTCTCCGCGCCGACGGATTTGCGGATCCGGTTGGCGCGCACGGGGCGTTCGTCGACGCCGCGTGAGATCCAATAATAATATGCACCCGACTTGCCGAAATTCGCGTTCATGAACTCCAGCGACTGGTTGCGGATGTCGCGGCCAGTGAACAGGCCGAGCGCGTTCATCTTCGCAGCCGTCGCCGGACCGATGCCGTGGAACTTGCCGACCGGCAGCGGCTCGACGAAGGCCGGTCCCATCTCCGGCGAGATCACGAACTGGCCGTTGGGCTTGCGATGATCGGACGCGAGCTTGGCCAGGAACTTGTTGTAGGAGATGCCCGCCGACGCGTTGAGGCCGGTCTCGGCCTTGATCTTCGCGCGGATCTTGAGCGCGATGTCCCGCGCCAGCGGGATGCCTTGCAGGTTTTCCGTGACGTCCAGATAGGCTTCGTCCAGCGACAGTGGCTCGATGACGGGCGTGTGCTCGGCGAAGATGTCGCGGATTTGCCTGGAGATCGCCTTGTAGACCTCGAAGCGCGGCCTGACGAAGATCAGATCGGGACATTGCCGCTTCGCCGTCACCGACGGCATGGCCGAGCGGACGCCGAACTTGCGCGCCTCGTAGCTCGCAGCCGCGACGACACCGCGTTCCGCGGAGCCGCCGACCGCGACCGGCTTGCCGCGCAGCTCCGGATTGTCGCGCTGCTCCACCGACGCATAGAACGCATCCATGTCGATATGGATGATCTTGCGCACCGGCGAGGACCCGCTGGTCACCGTATCGGATTCGCTCATGGCGGGATGATACAATCGCGTGAAAAGAATCGCGAGGCGATGGATGTTTCAGTTCTCGTTGTGCGTCGCCTTTGCCGGCGTGCTCAGTGCGGCCATCCGGCGTTCGAATCGAGGCGTTCAGCCTCGACGGGTTCAAAGATCAATCTCAGTCTTGTGAGTGGCAAGCCCAGGGATATGGTCCCATATGAGCCCGCGGAGGAGAGGTCCATGCAATACAGCTCCGAGCTCATTCACACGATGCGTCAGGCACTGGAGACCGTGATGGCAAGCGTGCCGGCGCATCAGTCGGTGTTCGGCCTGAAAGCAGCCGTGGCCGAATGCATCCTGAAGGCCGCCGCACACGGCCAGACGTCATATGACGGACTGGTGACGACCGCGTCCGACCAGATCCAGGCGATTGTCGCGATGCTGACGTGAGGGCCGGCACGACCTCGTCTGATCTTGCTCCGCCCGGCCAATGTGTTGTCCTCGCCGCCGTTGGCACAGGTCACGCTCATGCGAAGTTCATTGGGGCCTTCACACGTAAAGCGAGATGAATCGATCGATCATGGCGTTGATCTGCTCCGGCACCTCGAGCGACAAGAAATGCCCGGAGCCAACGGCCTTGGCCGTAACCAGTTGCGGGCATAGTGCCGCGAAGCGGTCGAGATCCGCGAGCCGATGAGCGGCCTCGACATACAGCACCGGGACGCGGCACGCTTGGGCGCACTGACCCGCCCGATGCACATCCCAGGGAAACAGACTCTTGAACGTCGACACCAGCACGTGCTGTGGCGTCGCCAGGAAGGTCTGCTCGACATGGGCATGGCAGCTGTCGGTCGGCAGACAGGAGTCCGCCACGATTTTTCGTACCTCGTCCGCAAAGTTCGGCCCCTGCAGGCCCTCCAGGTAGCTGGTGAACACTGCTCCCGCCGCGGCAGGGAAGAGCACGCCGGAATCGAGCAGCACCAGCCCGGCAGGAAAATCCGGGTAACGGGCCGCAATTTCGAGTGCCATGTTGCCGCCCATGCTTTGGCCCACGATGACCGGCTTCGTTATCTCTTGCCGGGCACACAGCCAGACGAGATCCTCGGCGAAGCCTTCGATCGAGTAGTCCTGGTGCGGCTTGTCGCTCTCACCGTGTCCTCGCAGTTCGGCATTCAATGCGCGACCTTGCCGACCGAAGTACTCCAGCTGTGGCGCAAAGTGGGTGCGATCCCCGCCAAGGCCGTGGACGAACAGGAACTGAGGCGACCCCTTCCCAGCGATGTCGAACGACAGTTTGATGCCTTCACGCGCGAGCTTCATTGGACATCTCCGTATCCACCGGCATTCCAGGCTTCTCGGGCAATGATGCGGATAAGGGGGCGGCGCGACCGCCGATCGCTGGCGTTAACGCTCAAACGGCTCCTTGCAATCGCGTATGGCCAATCTTCGAGCGCGTCCTGGCGCATGATCCGGAAAGTGTGCAGCGGTTTTCCGAAAAGACGATGTCCAAACAACCATCTAAGCGCGATGACGACCCATCCCAATCGCATCGCGCTGTTAGGAGACTCGCACGGCCTCGCGCAAAATCCTGAGCTGGCGCACCCGACACGATTCGAACGTGTGACCTTTGCCTTCGGAGGGCAACGCTCTATCCAGCAACACAAAAAACCGCTGCAAAATCAATAGTACAGCAAAGGGCTCTCGGCCGCAACCCGCTGCCGCGCAGCGGGGGTGTGACGGTGGTGTGACAAGTTTTATGCGTAACTGAAAAAGCAGCTCTTGGGGCTTCGCTGGTTCTTGTGCCCCCACCGGAATAGATGAACCGTCCGTGAGGGTGCTATTCACATCGGCACCTCGGAGTGTCAAGCGCTCTGCTTTTGCAGTCCTCTTTTTCCCCGCGCGGCTAAGTAAATCCGCTTCACGTTACGCGCGGTCATATTCCTCTCGGCGGCCACAACGTCGTAAGCGCTCTCATACGGGAATCTTACGCCTTCGCTGCATTCGAAGACCACCATCTGAGTTCGGTCAACGAAACGAAAAGTTTTGATTTCAGCTACTTTGACGAGCACCCATCCCGTCCGTGCCGCTATTTCCGATGCTAAATTCAAATCCACCTTTCGATTGGCGAGATTTGCTACCGAATCAAAAACAGATCGGTCCCGTTGCTTGTGGCGTTGCCGCCTTATGCGCACGCGAACGACGACCTCGATGGGGCCGTCTTCATCGTCCCGCTCAAGCTCTCGTTTGGCGAAAGATAAGACATTATTCCAAATGCGTTTCGCCTGGGATCTGCGGTCCAGCCTTAGCGTATCTAACGCGACCTTGGTCAAATCCCACATCAAGTCGTTGTCTTCCTTGCTTAGGTGTATGTTCATACGAGATGATGCCTCTCTTCCTCTAACGCAATTTGAGCGTCGTGTGGTCATCGCGGCGGTCACTCAAAAAGTGTCCAGACTAACCGGCTTGGCTTCGCTAAATAACAATCCTCAGCCTATTGTCGCAATGGGGAGGAGACAACGACGAACTTGGCGGAAGTCGGCAATGCAACTTCAACGAAGAGGCGATTCGAAAACACTTAGAGGTCGATTATCAGCTTGGCGTTCGGCTGCCCGGCTTACTCCCCTTATGTGTTTTCAACGGTGGGGGTCGTCACTCATCACTACGTCAGTGACTTGTCGAAATGAGCGAAGCAACGATGGTGCACGCGAATAGCCCATGGCGCAATGGAGCTTGCGAGCTAAGAAAGGCTGGAAGGGTTGGAAATGATCGAGTCGTTAGAAGACGGAGAAGAATGCATCGTTCACGACGAAGATGGCTATCTATGCGTAGCGCTGGAGGTTTCCCCTGGGAAAATCGAAATGCGTAGAATGCACGAATTGGTGTGCGCTAGTTTCCATGGCCCGAAACCAACTGCAAACAGTGTCGCGATCATCATCGACAAAGGCTTCATCCAACCGCCCGCAATGTCGGATGGCTGACTCAGAACCCGAAATACGCAAAGCGTTAACCCGGTAAAAGCGTGTCCGCCGCTGTACCTGGCCCAACGTGCAGTTGCTCGGCTTGATCGAGACTAACATGAGTGATCAATGCAGCTTGATACTGGAGTCGATCCTTTGATGCCTCAGCCTGCCGAGGTTGAGAAAGAATATTCAGAAAAAGCCACCTTGGCCGAAGAAAGCCGAGATTGGTTGATAAGCCAAGGCGTGCCCGAATCCGCGATCCAAGACGTGACAGAGTGTACGTCAGGCTTTGTTCGGCAACCGGATGGCAGTGTCAAATTCCTAATCGATCCTGATGAATGTCTAGCGGTGGGCTGCGTGAGAGCATTTCATATTCCGGTTTTTCGTGACGGAGTTTTGATTGAACTGATACGTTTCTTGCGAGCACACCCGAGCGCCAAATTTCACGGGTGTAGGGTTTGCCGCCGGCTAAACTTTCTTGGCGATCCAATTCGAGACGCCAATGGGGTGCTACAACTTACGCCGATTTGGTCATCGCCACTCTCATGGCTCAAAGCAGACAGACAGGGATTGGTCTATTGGCGGCTATCGTGGCGAACCGAGCGAACCGCGATTCTTCGAGAACTTCCGGCTGTGCAATGTGAAGATATCAGGTGCGCGAAATATGTAGAGCGGATGACGTGGTTTGATCCCGGTCATCACGCCAACATGCCGCCGCACTGGGCCAGATATCCCACCCCTTGAATGATTGACACATAGATGCTTCGCACCCTGGATCAGGACCGAATTGACCTCGAACGTCTCGCCACTGAAGATGATCCCAAACTTTCTAGGTGGTCTAATAAAACTCTGGAAGAGCTAACATACGAGCCGGGCGGCCTTATCGAGCGCCTGATTGACTGGATCGTGTCGTCGTCACCCCGGCCCTCGCGCGTCCTGGCACTCGCTGCCGTGATTGCATTTCTTGGTGCACTAACCGGGCGGCGCTTCGCAAGTCCGACCGACTTGCGCACCAATTTTTATGTTGTCGCTCTTGCGCCTTCCGGTTTCGGAAAGGATCATGCCAGGGCTCAATTGAAGAGGCTCATTACGGCGGCTGGACTCGACAGTTTCAGCGGCCCTTCGCGCTTTATGTCCGCCAGCGCGCTCCGAAACGCGTTGATCGACAAGCCGTCGCTCTTCTGCATGATCGATGAGTTTGGCGGGATGATGCGTCAAATCACAGATCGGAAGGCGGGACTGCACAACTCGCTGATTAAGAACGATATGCTGGAATTGTTTTCGAGCGCTTCGACCTATTTCGAGGGCGCAGAATATGCAGGATCGAAAGCTCAGCGCATTTACAATCCAAATCTATGCATCTGCGGCACTTCGACTCAAGATGATTTTTGGCAATCTCTCGGTACCTTGAATATGTCGGATGGCTTGCTGCCGCGCTTTCTGCTTTGCGCCATTGATGGGCCCAAGCCACCCCGTTTGAAGCCAAAATCGAGCGTTTCCGATATCCCTTCCGATCTGATCGAAGGGTGCCAGTCTCTGGTCTCCCTTGGTCGTAGTACCGGAAGTTTCAGCCGTGTGCTCGGGCAAGGCGGGAGTAACGAATGTAAAGCGACGACAGTGCCTTTCAGCGCCGAAGCTGATTTGGTGCTAGCTGAGCTCAACGACTATATCGAAGGGCAGGAAGAAAATGCTGACTCAAGGAGTCTTCCGTTCCTGAACAGGACGGCCGAGCACGCTATCAAGCTGGCGCTCCTTGCTGCCATCTCCGAAAATCCCACAGCTCCCGTCATCTCGGGAGAAAACATGGAATGGGGAGCCGATCTAGCGTGTTATTCGGCGTTCGATATGGTCCGGGAAGCGCGTGACAAGATCGCGGACAACGAGCGCGAGGCCAACGTCAACCGCATTCTGGCGCTCATAAAGAAGGCTGGCAAGGAGGGGATCACGGGCGGGGTCGTGGCTGACCGTTTCAGAAATATCGACAAGCGCAAGCGCTTGGAAATTATCGACGACCTCACCCTCAGCGGCCGCATTAAATCTGAAATCACGTTCGGAACGGGAGGCCGACCGAAGCACCGACTTTACTATATTCCCGACGAAACATAGTTTTATCGGAGCTAAACTAGGCTAACGCCCCTTTTTATCGGGTTTCGTCGCACTTTCATCCGGCCTGATCCCGATGAAACTTGGTCCCAGAACACCTATATAAGTAGCGTCTTTTCTTCTTTCTCGCTTCTTTCGTCTCCAAGACGGCCGACCGTTCTATGTCCGTCATTGGCTTGTTCTGAGCCGAACCGACGAAAGAACCAACGAAGGCCAAAGGGTGTCTTACACCGTCCTGATCGACGATAACTTCCGCCTCCAAGACGAGTCCGAACGCGTCAGCCACGGCGAGTTCGAGACTGCCGAAGAGGCAGTGGCGGCTTGCAAGGCGATTATCGACGAGTGGCTATCCGAAGCCCTCGAACCCGGTATGAGCTCAGACGACTTGTGGCAGTGCTACATCGCGCACGGCGACGATCCATGGATACAAGCAATCGAACCGAAAGATGCACCAGAGGCCGATTATGACGCCTGGGCGTATGCCCGGAAGCGGTGCGAAGCAATGGGCGGGGGGGCTGTTGATCTCTGAGGAACAAGAGGCATCCACCGGCCCCAAAGCACATATTCACGTCCACAAAATGGAGAGTCACGGAACGGCACGATCGGCCGGCTGAAAGCGGAGCCTCGTCCCCCGGTCCCTTGGCGTGCCGAGCTTCTATTCGTTTGGTCAATAGCATGAGGGTCGTCGCCAACCAGGGGCGACGTGCTTTGAAGGCATTTTTGTCGCGCTTCAGTTTGCGGATGCGTTAGCAGGATTATTGCAAGCAAACCACGGAGAAGGCCGCAGATTCAACGTATTGTCGTGAGGTATGTTCTTTCAACAAGAAGCGACGCGAACAGCTCTTTTTTTACAAAGAAGAACCTACATCTGGATGGTCTGGGAAAATACTCACTCCCATGAGCCCTGGGCACCCCGGACCGCTGTGCGATGGCAGAAGGATTCACCTTAAGCCGGGACATGGTGCTGACGAAGTGACGATACCATGGAACTAATCATGGTGGTGTGCGCGTTGATTACGGGCGCCGCGTCGCTGGTTTGGCTCATCAACGAATGCCGGAAGCTTTCTCGATCATTCCGGGGCTGCTCCGGCCTAAGAGACTTTACGGCGTGACTTGCGGAGGCTTAAGCGCGATCACCGATCCCAAGGTACCTTTGACCGCAGCCACATCAGATGAAATCTTTGTATTAAGCGACGTTATTTCGCCCGCGTGATTGGAAGGAACGCCATTACGTCCGCCCGGACAACTGTCTTCCACCGCCAACCTGTTCTGAGCGGCCAAGTCCCTAAGAATGGTTTCGACGGTCGAAGCCGCATCCTTAATAGCCCTATTTTGACTCGCCGCAATGGAGACGTACTGCGTCAACGTGGCCGCATTCCCGCTCGATGTGGTAAATGCACCCGCCTTTGCCACATTATTCGTATACTCCAAGATCGCCCCGATAATTACTAGGACGACGGCAAATCCCTCGAACATATAGATCGAGCTTAGGATCGACGATCGCGGCTTGACCATCCCTTGCTCCTTCAGAAGGAGCCTATACGCCAGCCAAGCAAGCAGAAAGCCCAACCCAATAGCGCCATAACTCAAGATGGATGATGCATAAGACATTTCGCTGGCCCTCCGACGAAACGGTTGAACCTTAGCCAAACGCTGGAGCGTCCCCAGTTTGCAACATGTAGAACCGACTTGAAAGAGATTTAAAACCTAAGCGGTCAATCCTTACTCTTCGCACCGTCGCTTCGCGCGCCTTCGAACCCCTTCGCACTCATGTGCTTCGCACCCCCTATATACCGCCTCCGGCCAGTACGAAGCCCAGCCCCGGTCTTCGCGGACCGGGCCGGTCTTGACCGGCTTTAGAACGGTCTTCATCGCCGCGTTCGTTGACGGCACGTTGAACCGCAGCGGACCCGGCAACGGCGACGCAAATCATGAGGCCAATACTTTGATGCGGTAGACCGCTCGGTTTCAGGCTACCCAGCATTTGGACGCAATGGCACGGATGTTCAGCGGCCCATCAACCAGCCGCTGACCGGTTGGCCTGCTACGTGCTCATCGAATAAGCTCGCTCGCGAATTCACCCCGCTCGGTCGGTCGGAAGACCGGTGGCGGTCTACTTCTTGGCCATAAGCTTCTCCCAACGATCAGTGATCTCTGATCTTCTGAAGTTGCTCGGGCGCGCTGAACGTCGAGAATTGAAACCGCACAGAGAGGGACATCTGAAGCAAGCCGTTCCATCTACTTTAAGCTGTGGTAAATTGATCACTGTCGCTTGGAAGTTTATTTGCGCCGCTTACTAGCTATTGCCTCGACCTCCGACGAACCCAACAATGAAGCGGGGGATTGTCATGAATGCATTTGCAAGGCTGTGCTTCTCCGCAAGCTGCTTCCTCTTGGGTGCATGTGGCGCCGTCGTTCCAGAAATGAACGAATTCTACGAAAGACCTGAGCAACAGCGGCACAACGAACGACGCATCATAGGCCAGATTCAGTGCGAGTTAAGAGAGGGGGTCCGCAGTGCGATCAAGGCACAACGGAATAAGCTTGGCGGGCCAAATGTTGATTGGCTGATCGACTGGGGAGCGAAGGTCAACCTCAACATCGTTGCAGACGAAAAGGGAAGTTTACTCCCCGGGGCGTCTGTTACCCAGATGTACGGATTGAACAAATTCACGTTCGGAGGAGGGCTCGACCTGTCGTCCAACGCGACACGCGACGAGACTATCGAATTTACCTACGCATTTGCCGAACTGTTAGCTCAGAGCGAAGAGTCGTGCACGCCCGAAGACGCTATTCTTATCAAGAGCAATCTGAAGATCGGTGACTTCATCAATAACAAGGCTGACTTAGCGGGAGCGCCAGGTGTCGCAAGAATGCCGTTCAGCGTCTTTAGCTGGAAGGTCAGCTTCATAGTCGTCTATGGCGCAAGTGCCACGCCAACATATGAATTCATAGATGTGACCGCCGGTACGGGGAGTCCCTTTCTTAACGTGTCTCGCACAAAAACACATACAGCAACGATCACGATTGCCCCCCTCGAACGGCCGTCGCGTTACCGACAGCGCGCCATAGTTCGTCTGAGCGACGAAGGAGAAAGCATTCACGCGGCCGCCGTATTCGGGCAGGCAACCGCCAACGCCATTCGGAGCCAGCAACGAAGGTAAGGAGAAGCGCAATGAGTGATCCAGCCATTCCACAAAGTGTCGAAGAAGCGGAAAAACTCGGTCTAAAGCGCGCTTCTGCCGAAGAGATTGCTGCTCGCAGGGGTACAGACTTCCCGATGGATTTGCTCGGCAACACTCATCGGCGAAATCGCGATCCTCGGATTGTAGATTGCGCGGGCGATGATACGAACGGCAAACCCTGCCAGATCGGCGCCTGCATCAACGGAGTCCGACTAATATACTATTGCAGAGGACATGTTTGCGACGATTTAGCCTACGCTCAAGAGTGCTGATCCGCCGGGAACTCGCTTAAGCCGAAGGGCTCCGGCATCCGAGCCACCCCCGGAGCATGCTCGGGGTCGCTTCGTCAGTTGAAGTTCGAGACTTAAGGCGTGCGCGAAGGGCTCGCCTCCGTTTTCACAATAGCGGCGTCACCATGAGGCACGCACGTTCCGACATTGACTATGGCTCGCGGTGAAACCGTTTTCGGAGGTCAGAACGCCAGCCCCTCGATTGTATGGCAAGCCCGCGCGGAATGCTTCGTCGCGAGCCGTTAGTCGTGGGTCGGCTGCACCATCACTCCTACCACAGGATCAATCTTGAAAGCAGTTGCCGAACGCCAAGCGAACTGCGGGTTCAAAATTGATTTTGCTTCCTTCATATTGATCAGACCCGCATGCGTAGGGATAAGCTGGCGATTGGAAGCTGAATAACGCAGGGGACGCCAAATTTGGCGTGGTTGTAGGAAGACGAAATCTAATGAAGGCGCCGCCTTCTTTTCTTTTGCTTACCTGAACGCGAGAAGGATCAACTTCAGTCCCAAATACCGGATGGGCGCTGCCAAGCAACCCCGTTCGACACTGCTCAAACCAGTTGGCGACATCCCAAGACATATCAGCGTTAGTAAGAACCACTTGTGGGCCAAGGCGACGAGTGCACGAAGCGACCATTCGTTTGGTCCCGTCATTCGTCTCGGAAACAGCAACTGCACCTCCGCGAAACGGCTCTACCTGCCACGGCTTCCACCCTCGCGGCTCATATGTTACCCGAAGATCACGGGCTTCTTCGGGCGTGATCCAGTATATTTCATCCGGTCCGGCCGTTGCGGCTAGGGCCACCACTCTCGCATCAATGCCCATGTTTACTAGATACAAAACGAGCGCAGCCGCAATTTTTTGCGTATCGTCAAGGTCACGGCCGGAAAACAACTTCTCCGTGGGCTGAGTTAGCGCACTCTTAGTATAGAAGCGGTGGACTCCTAGCTTTGAGCCGTCATCAAGAACGCGCTCGATGCCCCCCAGGAACGCATAAGCGCACGCCGATGCGCAAACTCCGGGAGTTCGCACTGATGCGCGGCCGCCAAAATGTGGATGCCCTTCGGGATCGACTCTGTCGGAGCCAACCTCTGTCGTAAAGCCGCGAGCGCGGAATAATTCGCCTAATCTAATGCCGCCTTGCAGACTGCCGCCCGGAGAGTTTAGTCGAATACGCTTCGGAACGTAGTTCGGCGCGGCATCAAGGAAGCGCTGAAACGCTTGCGGCGTATCATCTGCAATGTTTCCTGAAGCCTGAATGAAGCCGCATTCTCGGCAGCGCGTGTCGTTTCCGCCCGGTTGAAATTTCATCGGTTCTGCAGAAACACCTGCCGTGGCTAACGAAAATATCGCCATCGATAACCGCCTTATGGTCGCCACCTTGAACATGTCTCGCGACGCCTCTTTGGATTACCGGTGTGATCAAGTGCTTTTTCCCCATGAGCGCAGGCATTCTCCGGCAATTCGGGATGGTCTGCTAGCTTGTTAGCCAGGCGGCCTCGCAACCGTCTAGGTAATCGCCTATTGGGAGCAGCTAAGGCGCCTGCCAGCCTCGCGCTTCATCTAAACGTCGATCCCAAGGACGTAGATCGGAACCTGTATGGCGCTCTTGAACTGGGGCAAGTAGCGCGTGATCTTTTCAAACGTGAGGCTGCCTTCCCAATTCTGACCAAGCGTTGCTAGATGCTTCTGAAATCGCTTAGTTGTCGCAATGTATACGCCGACATCGATCTGGTCCAACGCGGAATAAGAGGAGACCTGAAATTTCAGCAAATCGATTCCGATAAAGCTTGCATGTCCGAAGCCAACCTCTATTCCAACCCTGTCCTTTAAGAAATCCATCTTGGCGCCTAGCTCGTCTTCGTCCGCGAAAACATATGGCTGGTCTGTCCACCCTTTCGAAACAAATGCGTGGCGAAGAGTTTTGTTGAAACTTGGACGAGAGAGTTCTTCAAGACGGACCGCGCAGCTCGTCAAAATCGTTTCTATCTCCTGCTTCACCGCGAGTTTGCTGTTGAGCAGTTGCTCCGCGAAGCGGAAGGAGAATCGTTCGAGCCTGATCTTGTCCATATGAAGCCTTAAGGGGTCATCGCAGTTAATGGAGGAAAATGAGCTTGATCGACAAGGACGGATCTAGTCCCTGATCTTCCTTTCTGTCTGTCAGACTCCGAGCTATGAAGTAGTGAGTGAAGATAGCGGAAAAACTAGAGCGGCACTGTCGCGCGCAAAAATCGAGCCGCTTGGCTGATTTGTCAGGACATTCCAGAACGGAATTACGACCTCTCTGCGAAAGCACTCTCTATTCTCTAATGCCGTTAGCGGGACAGCAAATAGCCATGCGCATTTACTCCAAGACAATGAGTCGCTTTTCGTGTCGTCTAAGTACCGAAGCAATTTCCCCCCCCTTCATGCGCCACAAATTTGTCGGCCCACAAAGGCCAACCGTTCCTGTCGAACTGCAAGCTAAGCGGGTCATATGTTTCATCAGTTACATTGCTTCCGGGGATAAATACGATCGTTAGAAAGCTTTCTTTTGCGTGTGGCAGCGCGACGCGCGTGGTGGTGGGCACGGTCTCTCGGAAAAGGTCCATACAAACCGTTAGTCTGCCGATCGGTTTGTTGCTTCGAGGGCCGTGAGCTAGAACAGTGGCGCCGATAGCCGCCCAAACGGTAAGCCATTCGTGTTCCGCTTGCCTTTCGTGCGGCGCCCACCGAAAAGAAGATAGGCCGAATCCTGCAGGCGCGTTGAACAGATCGCGTGCCGTTTGTTGCAGTGAAGATAGTTCGCTAGTTACCCGAGCGACGTTTAAGAATGAGTTGTAAATATTAGACATCGGCGTCCTCAAATTGAAAAGTTAGATGGGGTCACGTCTATCAACTCGGGTAATGACCACTGTCGTCGCGAGAACTGATAAGGCTGGCTAATACTCACCTTCTCTAAGCAAACATGCGAGAACCCTTTGAAGGTGCCGACGCCCAGCTTCTCGAGAAAGGCTATTGCATCGGCGCACCAAACCGCACACGCTCCTGTCCCCTTTTCTCTCGCACCAGCATTACGAAGGGTGGAAAGTACTTCGTTCCATTGGATGATGGTGCTGCTCGGAGCTTGAAACGCGTCCAGCTCGGCTGTCTTCACCAACGAGACATGGAAGTTGCGGGCACCACTTCTTGCACAGAGGCGGGCTTGCTCGTCTATTTGGGAGCGCAGCAGATCGGCATCCCATTTTATTTCCACAATCCAGCGCGCAGGCTCTTGCTCAAGCTGGCCGTCGATAATCAGGTCGGGTTCAATGGTATGCGCATTTAAGGCGCATTCATCAACTCGAAACCGCCGCCAAAAGTCGATGCGGGTTACTTCAATATTAGAGGTGGATGCGGGATCAACGATCCAAGAAAGTATCTTGCCGGCATCGTGCGGAGACATGAACTTCAGCGGAGTGAAGAGCGTGGACGTGATCGGATCCTCAATGGTCCGCCGTGCGCCCTCAAAGTGGGTCGGTAGCTTTACTTTACTTTTTAGATAGGCATCTAACATGGCCGACCCCCACCCGCTGCGACGCAGGCAGCCATTATCTCGCTAAGGAATTGCCGAGCTTTTTTGCTTCTGCCAGATCGATGCGCGCAACGGTGCCGTGCTTGGCTAGCAAATAGAGAAGGTTGTTCCCGTCTAGTAAAGTAAGTGGCTTGCCTTTTGCAAATCGATGCGCATCGGGGCCGAAGCCCGAAGTGGTGACGATTATTCCTTTTGTCGCGCCTTCAGAAAGGACGGTGCCGTACAAATCTCTTACAGCGCTAACATCCACTGTGTTTGTGTAACGCTTCGCTTGAATTACAATCTTGCCGCCTCTTATTGGGTCGGGATCAAACGCTATTGCGTCAACACCGCCGTCGCGGCTTGCTTGAGTTACCTTTACCTCGCCACCCCCCGCCGAGAACTCCTTTTCGAACAACTGCCGAATCAAATGCTCAAACTCTTCCCATCCGATTGCTGCTATATTTGCGCCAGACTCCATTCCGCCCATAACGTCATGGCTATTGACGAAGCGCTTATCAGATCGGTCAATGTTTATAATCGGCCTAACAGGCGTCAAGGAGCTAATTTGCGGACTCGCGACGCCCTTCAATGAGCGAAAGCAGGTCTTCGCATCGACTTCGCGAAGGTTGATCTTCAAGAGTTCGCTGGCCTCAGTATGAAGCGACACGATGCACGCGGTCGTCTGGTTTCCCGTTGCGCGATTGATGTACGTAACCCAACCATTAAACACGATGGCTTGAACAGCTTGCTCAGTATCGCAAGTGAAGAACGCGTGAGGCACCGCAAGAGCTAGCTGATAGACAAATTCGTCATATACTTTCTGAACGAAGCTGTCCTTATGTTTGACCTCTTCAATTTCATTCTTGGAAGCGACGTATCGAAAGCTCTTAATGTTTGGAGTCTTCTCGAACTCTGGCAGGTCGAGGTCAATGACCAGTGTCTTTGCGGCCTCATCGAAATGTAGCTGGTATTCGCCCGACAGGAAATCGTCCGGCACTGGGAGTAAATTCCAAACGTTCTCGAATAGCCAGTAAACGCTATCCGCATTGCCATTCTTCAAGCCTGCGACGGAAGCGGCAAGCTCGGCATTTGCCATTTCCCGATTCTCTTCCCAAGCGGCCTTCTTGGCTGACCAATCGGCCATCAAACGTTGTTGAGTCTGATAAAGGTCGTCGTTGGCTTTCTTTATGCTGGCTGTTTGGTTCGACCACTGCCCATAAGCTTTGAGGTACAATCCCTCAGCCTGGTCCATCTTCTTCTTCCGCAGGAGCGGAAAAATTTTGTCGAGAATGCCAAGCTGTGGCTCTTCTCGCTTCGGTGCGCTTGGATATTCAAGGTATCTGGGAGCCTGCGGCTGGCGTTCGCCAAAGGGTGCAGTGATCTTCTGCTTGGTCGTTTCGAAGACTGGCGAGGCGTTGACGATTAAAGGCAGCACCTGCCCAAGCCCTTGGATTGCTTGCTCGGCCTCCTCAGTCCGGTCTGCCGCCTCTTCCTTCAACGCCTCTCGTTCAGCGCGCTTGTCTGCCGCAGACTTACTCCTTTGGGTGCGCGCCACGGATTTTAAGTACTGTGCATCCCAAGCTGACTTCTTTAGGTCAGCCTTCAATTGGGCTTCGGCCGGGGTCCGCCCCCTGACAACCTGATATTTACCCAAAGCTTCATGCCAAACCGTGATCGAGTACATAGAAAAAAGCCCCTCAAACCCTGCAACTTAGCATTGCTGGCCGGGACCTGATACCCGGACAAAGGTCGCTTTACAATTCGCAAACGGGGAAACTAGAGCGGCCATACGTCCCGCTTTTCCAGGCTACATGATCCAAACTAGCCGGCGGACGAAAACAATTCATGCTCGTTGGTTTGCAAAAGCATTCCTGATATTCGCGTTGAAAAACTGACCTATCGAAGACGCGTTCATTAGTTGTTCGTATATGACCTCAGGCACGTTGTAATATTCGTAAATCGTTCCATTCCTGAACTCGACTTCCAAAATTTCCGAGCCGGGGGAATACCCTATGGACGCGATGTGTGACGAAGCGACAGCTTGCCTTTCCATATCATTCTCCCGCTTCGTCAGATTGCCAGCCGGGATTTTGCGAGCGCCAAGCGGCAGAAAGCCGGACGTAGTTCTCGGGCTTTCGCTGCTCTGACCATGCTTCAGCGACATGCGGGTCTTCGCTACCCGGTCGCGCCTCGACCGGTGGCAAGTTGATTCTGAGCCGGACAGGAAGTTTTGCGGCTTCGCCAGTGACGATTGCTTCCCCAGTTCTGAGTACTGGCAAACTATCGACCAGGCCGCTAAGGCTGTCGGGTAGAGTTGATTGGACCCTCGCCCGGTCTGCCGCGTTGGATAGCCTGAGCGCCACGAACGTTCCGCACTGAGAGAGGATCGTATCGTCGATTTCTGACGGCCGCTGGCTTACAATCATTGCGCCAACCCCAAATTTGCGACCCTCCTTCACGATACGCTGGACCATATCGCGCGCAAAGCCGTCGGCATCTTTGCCCAAATATCGATGGGCCTCTTCCATAACAACCAATTGCGGACGACTTCGACCTCCCTCCGGCATGTACCGTCCCCAGAATAGCGCTTCATAGATTATGTTCAGAATGCTTCCGATCAATTGCATCAGGACCGAGCTGGGGACGCCGGACAGATCAAGGACCGTGATTGGCTTATCGTGCCCAAGCCACTCGGCAAGCAAATCTGAGAGGTCCTTTCCAATCTTGCCGTCCAAGTCTGGCTCCCACGGACCGGGATGTAAAAGAAAATCATAACGACGATCAAGAAGCCTCGATCTAAGTTGACTCAGTTGTCGTCTTATCGAAAGGACGCCTACAACGTTCGCTGTGGGCAATGCCGATCCTGCTGCGACCGGCTTATAAACAGGAGCCAGAAGAGTGTTTGCATCGCCTGCGCTGACCAGTGCGGGGGTCGTCTTTGCTTGATCTGCCCATGTCTTTATTTCCGGGTCGAGCAAGTCAAGCCACAGCTTCCTCAAGCTGAACGGAAGTGGGCTATCGGCGGTGATTGCGTTGGGGTCGGCGCCGAGAAACTTTTCTCGGGCCAGAATTACGGACTTCTCGCTGAAAACCTTGTCCATGATTCCAGCGAATGCTTTGTCTTCGAGCTTTCCCATCAGGAAGGCGAAAAGTGCGCCTGTATCCAATGCCCAATATGGTACGACAAGTTTTTCCTCCCCTTGAAGCGGGCTAACGCGAAAGACCTTTGCTACAGAACTCAAGGCAGAAGAATACTCCCCGTGGATATCAAGGATTAGAATTCTTGCATTGGAATATTCCGCTGCCTCTTGCGAGTTGCCAACGATCGCCCGCAAGAGACTCGTGACCGTGGTTGACTTTCCCGAACCTGTCGAACCTAAAACGGCACTATGTCTCGTAATTAATCGGTCGAGGTCGATTTGCGCGGAAATGCTTTCCGCGCCAGCAAGTCGCCCGATCGTAATCTGGCCTCGTTCTTTCGTTCCGTAAATTTTACCTAAGTCCTCCTCCGTAACTAAGTGCACTTCATCGTTGATACCTGGATATTGGCTTATGCCACGTTCGAATGCCGCTTCAACGATCTCACCTACAAGCTGAACCGTCAGCCATCGGTCACCGCGCAAAGAAAGGTTTTCTACTGCTTCGGGCGTGGCTGTGGCCCCGACCTGCGAGATAATGCCGTAGAGATCGTGGTATCCTTGCGGAATACGAACAAAGCTACCCATTTGGCCTGTCCGATAACTCCGGCCGCCAATAATCGATATCCCGGATGATAGACCTTGAAGTTGTCTGACGCTTACTGACGAACCAGCTACTGCGCCAACGTGTCCGAGCAGAGTTGGTGAGTTCATGATGCCGCCGTCGATGAAGTAGGTGCACTAGCGGTAGTTGTCATTCCAAACGCTTGATTGGATCGAGCGGCGGCAAAAAAGCGCGCGAATGCCTCAATGTCGCCAAGCAAGAACTTTGCCGGTGATGCAGAATCGGATTTCCCCCAATAGGTCGCGCGAATTGGGCCCCAGTCTTTCGTTGGCAACTCGCTTGGTAGGACCCAAGGTCCGCGTGCGCCGTTCACCTTGGCCATATCGGGACTGTAAACGCTGAAATTCGGAAGGCGCTTTGCAAGTTGGCAGGCGGCCACTTCGTTCTCTAGTTTCTGAAACTGAAATGCAAAGACGCTTGCAGAAGCATTGCCCGCGAGTGAATCGCTAATGCGTGCGGATATATGGGAATCTTGAAAGGAAAAGCCTATCGACACAAGCAACGTGTCCGGCGTCAGCAAGAAGGCCCGTAACCGATCGAGAAGCGCGGCATATGGGGCTTTCTGCGTCTGATCATACTTTAGGTACTCCGGGAATACCAAGTGCGTTGCAGAATTGTGGCCTGTACGAACAACCTCTCCGCTTCTGCCTGCTTTCCACCCAAGCGAGCCATGGAGTTTCCAAAGCCTTGTCCAACGTGAGGGCAGGTCATTGCTTGCCACGGAAACCGGATCGAAGAACGGTTCTCTACCTCCGGTGAAGCCATCGTAGTAAGGAGCTGCCGTTCGCTCAAACGCTTCTTCAAAGAGCAGGTCATAGTTTGTAGTGAATATCTCGACTGGAAAATCTCTTGATGTGCCGGTGATCCAGTTCACTATTTCCGAGTATGCCGAAACGCCTTCGGGCAAATTTACCGCGACAATTCTTCCAATCTCATTGCATATTGCCTCGCCGAACTCCTCATACCCGCTTCCGTCAAGATCGTGGACCTTTGAGCCACCAAGCACTTTGCTTAAAGCGCGGACTCGGGACAAGATTGTCTCGATATCGTGCGAGGTGAGCTCGGCCTTTAGCGCGGCTATTTGGTTTCCGTATATGGGTTCTAGCTTGCTGAGCACTTGAGATGTCAGCCCAACGACTGCGGGGATCAATGGTCGATTTCCGGCCGAATCCCTCATTCCGGCGGGTGCTCCCGCGCCTATTAGAAGGCCAATCCGCTTCCGACCTTGAGCAATGATGGTTCGGAGTGCCGCCATATGCTGGTCGGGGTTGTGAATGACTGTAGTCATCGTTTCCTTGGGTCGTTTTGTGGTTTATCAAATAATTGTGGGCGGCGATTCTTTCGCTTGCAAGTAGAGATTAGTCCAATCAGTTGATCATTCCCCCGTATTCTTTGCGTACACGCAGGCAGGCGCGATGGATGTCTTAAGTTTGGCTCGCAACCTTTGATGTTTCGGCAGGAACCGTCCGCGCGTAACCGGGCGAAGCAAGCTCTTCCAGGCGTCGCTCTAAGAATTCATTGGCAACGATCAGCGCCTTGACCGCTTCGTGTACGTCGCCACCGCAAGCCTCTATCGCCTCCGGTCGCGATGGCCGATATGTGAAGGTCTAGTTTGAATCATTGTTCTTGTTTTGTTCTATATGTCAATCCGCTGCCCGCAAATTCGCAGAAGCCTTGTCTCATGATTCGATTTGGGATCGAATAGTTGCCGACCAGGATAATTTCAACCGATTGGAGGAGACGGGTGGCCTACACCGCTGAGATTAGCAGAGACTATCCAACCTGCATTTTATTTTTGATTGATCTGTCCGCATCGATGGCTGAAGAGATTGAAGCAGGTGTTCGCAAGGCCGACTTCCTAGCTGACTCCCTCAACCGCAGCTTGATGGAGCTCGTTATTCGGTGTCGAAAGGCCGAAGGTGTCCTGAACTATTTCGATATCGGCGTGATCGCTTATTCGGGCAATAGTTCGGTGCCTGGGTTCGGTGGGGCGTTGGCGGGCACTCATATTTCCGACGTGGCGTCTTTGGCAAAGAACCCAATTCGCGTTGAGACGCGACGCAAGAAGGTCTCAGATGGGGCCGGTGGACTTGTTGAAACGGAGGTCAAATTCCCTGTCTGGTTTGATCCGACCGCCTCAGGCGGCACTCCTATGCGCTCGGCGCTGCTAATGGCGACCGACTTGATTTCTGATTGGTGCCGCGAGCACCAGAATTCATTTCCGCCCACGATAATCCATGTGACTGATGGCGAACCAACAGACGGAAACGAAACAGAAGTGGAGCAAGCGGCGCAGTCGTTGACTAATCAACGCACCAAGGATGGCGGCGCGCTGTTGTTGAATTTGCATGTGAGCGGTGGAGGACAGCCGGTTCGTTTCCCGACAAGCGAGACTGCGCTCAAGGATAGCTACGCGCGAATGCTTTATCGAATGAGTTCTGTCTTGCCTCCTGAGTTTCAGCGAAGGGCCGCTGAATCTGGTGTCTCCGTGTCGGAAGGAAGTCGCGGATATATCTATAACGCTAAGCTCGACGATATCGTTACGTTTTTCGATATTGGGACACGGCCTCGTCTCGGCGGCCCAGATCGATAGATCTAGGAGTATCCAAAGTTGATAAGGTCGCAAAGGGCCTTCCGATTAGCAAAAGAGTATGGGCGACCTTGTGAGGACTTCGTTGCCGGTTGGAGAAAAGAGGGACGATATGCCGTCAGCGATGGCGCTTCGGAGTCATTCGACAGCGCGGGTTGGGCCAAAATATTGTGTCGCCACTATCTAAGAGACATCAATTTTGGATCAGATTGGATTGTAGGAGCGCGGCACAGATATAATGCAGGCAGGAAAGTTGATCTGGACGATTGGTCTGCACAACATGCCTCCGAAAGGGGAAGTTCAGCAACGCTTCTTGGATTGACGATCTCGCCAACGAACATCGTTGCCCATGGCGTGGGAGATACCACGATGTTCATATGCAACGGATCGCAAAATTTCACTACGTTCCCCGCAGAGCCATCTGGCGGCTACGGCAACAGTCCTGAGCTTTTGTGTAGCGATTCGGCCCAGAGTCGCATTTCCGAGACTGATGATTTCTTTCTTCGCCATACCTTAGTTCATCCGGCTCCTGCCATCGGCTGGTACGGTACAACTCTCATCGTGGTCACGGACAGCTTGGCTGCATGGATCGTTGAGGGACCCGTAGAAGACAGATGGCTAAGGCTAAATGAGCTCTGCGCAGTTCGTGATAGAGACGCATTTCAAGCTCTGTGCGTGGGTGCAATGGAGAGACGGAGCTTGCGTAAAGACGATTTCGCTTTGCTGGTGATCGAATTATGAACTTCCCATCGGCTGGCCACTACAATGAAGCAGTTCAGGCCCCGAGCCTATACTTCTCTGTCCCTGATATTCAGAAGTGCAAAGTTCAGACTGATGCACTCGAACTTCCAGAAGTGCTATCGGGCGGCTTTGCCTACACATACAAGTTCATAGGTCCGACCAGCAATTTAGCCGTCCGGTGCTTTCACAGAGAGATATCTGATATTTTTCGACGCTATCGAGAGATATCATCCTTTCTGAGGCAGGCAAATTCGCCGTACTTTGTGAATTTCTCATTTTTTCCCGGAGGCGTGCGAGTAAATAATGCCGCATTCCCCGTCGTCACGATGGACTGGATCGATGGTGAAACGCTTCTCAGCTTTGCCGCGCGCCACAGAGCTAACTCTGACGCAATCGCAAGGTTGTCAGAACAAATTTTTGCTTTGTCAGAGGATTTCGAGCTGAGGGGGTATGCGCATGGCGATATTCAGCACCGCAACATGATGATCAGTCGGCGCGGAGAACTAAAGCTCGTCGATTATGACGCAATGTTTGTCCCGGCGCTCGCGGATCTAGGAGCCGCTGATTTTGGCCACCCTCATTTTCAGCATCCCGCGCGAACCGCCGCAGATTACGGGCCGAAGATGGACCGATTTCCACTTATAGTGCTGGATCTGAGCCTGGCAGCTTTGCGGGCGAAGCCATCGCTGTTTGACCGGTACCATCAGGGTGAAAACCTAATACTCTCCAAGTCTGATTTTATGTCGCCGTCTCAATCGGCGGCTCTTAAAGATATCGCAAGCATAGATAGCTTGAAAGCCAGTGTTGGAGTCTTCTGCGACCTGTGTCGGCGGAAGTCGATTAAAGAGATTCCTAGCCTGAAGGAGTTTCGGCAAGGAGTTGGGGGTCAAGGTGGCGTTGTTGGTGCGCAGACTTTCACTAGCAACACGGTGGCTCGGGCCGATTACGCGTCACCCTATCCCGTAGTGGACGGTATGAACTATAGCTCAGCGAAACATTTTGTTGGGCAGCAAGTCGAACTGGTTGGCGAGGTGCTTCAGGTCAAAAGCGTCTCAGAGGGAGCACTTGTCTTGTTGCGCTTTGGTACCGCGTACTCTCGTACCCCTACTGTAGTGTTGCCCGGCACAAACTTCGCGAAGCTGTATGCGCAGCATAAGAGTATGTCAGGTTCCTATTGGGTCAGCGCTTCGGGGGTGATGCGCGTTCACAGGAGTGGCAAATACCAGACGATCCAGGTATTCGCGAAGGAGCTATCAGATATTAGTATTCTCGCTGACGAAGACGAAGCTCAGTACCGTCTTGGTCGAAGGCGCAATGAACCGGCTGCTCCGCTAGAACCGCCCATAATCGTGCGTAAAGCGGCGGGTACTAGTTTGCCAGACTGGTTGGAGCAGGAGCCGACCGGGGTTGAAAGCGAAAAGCGGGTCGAGGCGAAGCCGGTACCGGTAGTAAAGACGTGGACGAAGGCGACTTCGGTTGGAAACAATGCGCCGCAATGGGTTTTGGATCAGAGTGGTCGAGCACCAGCCACCCCAGCCGCGACGACTATAGGCGCCACTGGAAAACCGGCGGGGCCGCATCAAACATCTGTGGTCACGCCAGTCGTCAGCTCCGCTACGCGGCCTTTGTCGCTTAAGGATCGCTTGAAGCTTGTGGTCTCTAAAGTGTTCTGGGGAATTTAGTCATTGTCACCGAGAACTATCGCTGCACTCACAATGCTGGCGCTACTTTGTTCAAGTTCAAACGAGGTCGATGGAATGGACAGCCGCCTGCTCGGCCAGACAAGTGTTATCGACGGGGACACGATTGAAATTCGCGGCAGTCGCATTCGGCTTTGGGGTATTGACGCGCCTGAGCACGACCAGCTGTGTCGAGGTGAGGACAGTATCGAATATCGCTGCGGTGCGAAGGCTGCGAATGCGCTTGATCAATTAATTGGAGCGCGAACCGTTTCGTGCCTGACCATCGATACCGACCGTTACGGCCGAGCAGTTGCAAAGTGCTCTGTAGGAGGTGTTGATCTTGCTAAGTGGCTTGTCGCGCAGGGCCATGCCCTTGACTGGCCACGTTATTCGAAAGGCGAGTATAATCAGGAGCAAAAGCAAGCCGAAAAGGCTGGGATTGGCATTTGGGCGGGTAGCTTCGTTGAACCGTGGAGATACAGAAATTGCCTAAGAGCGGGGCGAAGTTCTATTGCATGTTCGGATGACCAACGCGCGAACGCAAAGCCGGATTGAGCTATGACACTCCACCGAGTGCTGATCATTGCCTTCGCCTATATCCCGACGTTCTCTCATGCCGAGATTCTTAAGTGTAAGATTGATGGTGTCAAAGAAGCCGTCTTCATTGCTACGGCTCCCCACACCAATTCCCAAGATGGCGATTATGCACGCATTGGCGTTTCACCCGGTGTTGGAAATAGAGCCTACGCGGTAGGCGATCGGATGGGCGCTGCTGCCTATGTTGAGCTAAACACCGATGGTACCCCAATTGGCTTGATCACTGTTCAGAAGAACTTGCGGGTAATTCGATCAAGCCAAGCGATTGACCCATTCGGCACAGTCCTCGCTCCGTCACAGAGCATTGGCCTCTGTACTCGATGTGAGAGCGCCATTAGCTGCAGTAGATAACCTTAGTTACATCAAAGGGAATGATGGAAATGAAGGTAGCATTCGTAGTAGCAGGGCTGGCGTTTTCGTCTACGTCAGCCTTGGCGCAGGAAATCACGGCGGTATGTACCTATGAGCGCTCAATAGATGACGCCGGAAAAAGCAGCGCGACGGTGGGCAGCTTTTCTGTAAAGATCGCGTACATGCTGCCCATAGGCCAGCCCTTGAATGTTCAGGTACGGACCACTAAGGGGCCTTGCTTCGACTTTCTTGCGAAGGGCGATGAAATGGCGATTCACGGCGGATGCGTGCGAACACTAGAGGGTAAGATGAAGGTGGAAAACCTCTTTACGTTTGATCGTGTGAGTGGCGCATTTGAGCAGACCGTGCGCTTCAATGATAAGGGCGGGCTTGTACACTCCGGTCACTGCGTGCCCGTGAAGCCCGCGCTGTAAAATTCTTGATCTAAATAGCTCTAGCGCGCTCAAACGGTTGACCGAATTTATCGCCGCGCAGTCTGTAATTAGGAACGACAAGCTTAACGCCAGCTTATGCAGTCGAGTTGATAACCATGGCCATTGACGCGTTCTCCGACGCCGAGCCTCTATTCCTCACCGAGAAGTTCTTCGTCGGCCGCCTAGAAGGATGGATCTGGTGGAAAGCCTTGTTGAAGGGCCTCTTAAGCGCGCAAACGAGACCGGGTGTGCCTTCCCTTGGAAGTGCACTCGCGACACACCGCAAGCGAGCGGTAAATCATCCAAATTGAATTTCGACGATTGGTTCTATGCAGTCGATCAGAGAGCTTGCATCGTTCGCGGAAGCGCCGGGCGAGCGGGCATTCCGTTCGCCACGGCGCATATCACTTATCGGAAGCTGCCAAGGGGGACAATCAAGCCGCCTGATTCAGCTTCTTGAACACTGCGCTCGATGATGCGTGAGCATATTTGAGCAGCATTGTAGCATCGCGGTGACCGCTTATCGTTGCGACCTCTGGGATAGTCAAGCCTAGCTCAAAGAATCGGCTGATGGCCTCATGCCGCAGATCGTGAAATCGCAAGTCGTCGATTTGAGCGCGTTCCGTAAGGCGATCCCAAGCTAAATGTATTGCGTTTCCCGTCATTGAGAACACGCGCCCTCCAATGGAGCATCGCTTTGGTAATGCCTTGATGGCATCGTTTGAAAGCGGAATCGCTCTCGCGTGCCCGTTTTTCGTGACCGGAATTGTGAGGAGCCGTCTTTTTTTGTCGAGGTCTTTCCATTGCATATTGGCTATTTCGCCTCTCCTCATGGCGGTAGCGAGCGCGAAATGGATGATCTGAACGATTTCTTCGCTTCGGCAACAATGGGCAGCTTTCACCAGCCGATCCAATTCTCCGTGGCGTAACCGGCGAGTGCGCATGCGCATCTTTACAGAGAAGCGAAGCGCCTTGATCGGATTGTCCTTGATCGGAATTGCCCACTCGCGCTTCGCGACTTCGAACATATGCTGGATTGGGTTCAACTGGCGCTTCAGCGTGGTCGGCGCAACGCAAGCTAGTCGGCGGTCCCGATAACTTGCGAAGTCGGTAGTTTTCAAGTTTGAAAGCGGTAGTTTGCAGATTGGGTCGCCGAGCATTCGTGCGAGCACGGCGTCTTCAATCTTTCCACCGCGCTTCTTAGGAATCACTTCTTTGCGGTAGCGGGCAATAAGGTCGGCGAACGTAACGACCTTGAGAACGCTGCTATCGGCGGGCAACTCCGACCGATCCGCCTGAATTTCCATTTGCCTCGCCCAGGCGTCCGCGTCCTTCCTCCTTAGGAAGGACTTGGACACGGCCCCCGAGCCTGCCCGCCTGACCTGAACCTGCCATTTCTTGCCGCGTTGCCGGATTGTGGCCATGTGTTTTCTCGCTGTGACACAGTTGTGACAGCGAGCTTTTCGGGCACTGGCTAGGGAGGTCTCAGATAGCTGAAAAAGCCCTATATTCTGGCCTTTCCAGACTGGCGCACCCGACACGATTCGAACGTGTGACCTTTGCCTTCGGAGGGCAACGCTCTATCCAGCTGAGCTACGGGTGCTAGTGGAACGTTCATTAGCCGATTGGCGCGGGGCGGGCAACCGCTTCTCGCCGGAGTGTGCTTCAAGCCGATTTGCGCCTGACCGGGGCCGGAACCGGCTTTCCGCCGAGGGCGGCGAATTCGGCGAGCACCCGGTCGGCGCAGATGACGCGGTTGCGGCCGAGGCGTTTGGCGACATAGAGCGCCTCGTCGGCGGCGCCGAGCAGCCGGTCCGGGCCGCCGTCGGTCCCATCAGGAATTTGGCTGGCGACGCCGACGCTGAGGGTGACGTGGTCGCCGGCGCCGATCGCGCCATGGGCGATTGCTAAGGCCATCACGGCGCAGCGGATCTGCTCGGCCACCATGCAGGCGCTGTCGCAATCCATGTCCGGCAGGATCAGCGCAAACTCCTCGCCGCCATAGCGGCTGGCGAGGTCGAGCGGGCGCACCGCGTGCCGGCTGACGACGCCAGCGACCGCGCGCAGGCACTCGTCACCGCTCTGGTGGCCGTGCTGGTCGTTGAACAGCTTGAAATGGTCGACGTCGACGAACAGCAGCGCCAGCGGCTTCTGCGTGCGCTGGGCGCGGGCCCATTCGCCGAGCAGCATCTGGTCGAAGGCGCGGCGGTTCGACAGGCCGGTGAGCCCGTCCTTGGTGGCGAGCTCCTTCAGCGCCGTCTCGGCGCGCTTCTGGTCGGTGAGGTCGCGCAGCGTCTCCACCACCGCGATCAGGCTGCCGGCCTCATCGTGGATCGGGCCGGCGTCGATGGCGAGATAGAGCTGGCTGCCGAGCTTGGGCATCACGCACCAGTTCTCCGCGGAGAAGCCGAGCCCGTTGTGGCCGCGCGCGGCATACTCCGAATAATACTCCGGCAGCTGCTCGGGCCGGTCGAGCGCGACGAGGTCGGCAAGGCAAGGGCGCTTCGTCTCGTAGAACGCCTGCCAATGCTTGCTGGTGCCGAGCACCTCGGAGGCGGCGACCCCGGTCAGCCGCTCGCAGGCCCTGTTCCAGATCACGACGCGGCGCTTCGGGTCGATCACGAAGGTCGGTACCACCAGGTGCTGCATCAGCCGCACCGCGTAGGAATCGGCGACATCGACGGTCCTGCGCGACTTCGGCATCAGGCCACCGCAGCCACGGGCAAGGTCCCGGGCGAGCCATCGCCGGCACCGAACAGCTTGCGCACCTCGCTGGCCGGCTTCGGCGCGCTGAACAGATAGCCCTGCATCTGGGTGCAGCCGAGCGCGCGTAGCATGTCGCGCTGCGCCTCGGTCTCGACACCCTCGGCCACCGTCGTCATGCTGCTGGCGGAAGCGATGTTCACCACCGCCTGCACGATGACGGGCGAGCCGGTGGTTTCGGCGATGTCGGCGACGAAGCAGCGGTCGATCTTGATCTTGTCGAACGGGAAGCGCTTCAGGTAGCTCAGCGAGGAATAGCCGGTGCCGAAATCGTCGAGCGCGATGCGCACGCCGATCGCGCGGAGCTGGTGCAGGATCGAGAGCGCCGCCTCGTCGTCGCGGATCAGCACGGCTTCGGTGATCTCGAGCTCGAGCCGGCGCGGGTCCAGCCCGGAGGCGGCGAGCGCGCTCGCAATCCGCAGCGCCAGCGTGTCGCATTTGAGCTGCACCGGCGAGACGTTGACCGCGACGCGCACATGCGCCGGCCAGGTCGCGGCCTCGTTGCAGGCCATGCGCAGCACCCAGTCGCCGAGCTCGGTGATCAGGCCGGTGTCCTCGGCGACCGGAATGAACTCCGCCGGCGACACCATGCCGCGCTCGGGGTGGCGCCAGCGCAGCAGCGCCTCGCAGCCGGACACTTCATTGGTGCGCAGGTCGACCAGCGGCTGATAGTGGATCTCAAAGCCGCCGTTCACCAGGGCCTGGCGCAAATCCTGCTCCATGCTGAGGCGCGCCTTGGCGCTGGCATCCATCTCCGGCTCGAAGAAGCGGTGGGTGCGGCGGCCTTCGGCCTTGGCGCCGTACATCGCGAGGTCGGCGTTCTTGATCAGCTGGTCGAGATCGGCGCCGTCCTGCGGCGCCAGCGCAATGCCGATGCTGGCATCGGTCGAGAGCTGGTGGCCGAGGCAGTGATAGGGCTGGCGGATCGCCTGGTAGATTCTCGTCACGAAGGACAGCACGTCCGCTGGGGATTGAATCCCGGTCTGGATCACCGCGAACTCGTCGCCGCCGAGCCGCGCGATCAGGTCGCCCTGCTTGAGGCAGCCGCGGAGGCGACCCGCGATGGCCTTCAACAGCTCGTCGCCGACATGGTGGCCGAGCGAATCGTTGATGCCCTTGAACTCGTCGACGTCGATGTAGAGCAGCGCGAACTGGCAGCCATCGGCGACGCTCGCCAGCTCGCGTTCGATCTGCTCGCGGAACAGGGTCCGGTTCGGCAGGTCGGTCAGCGCATCGTAATGCGCCATATGCGCGATCTTCTCGTCGGCGCGACGACGGTCGGTGACGTCGTCGATGACATGAATGAGGTAGCGCGGCTCGCCGGCGCCGTCGTTGATGCCGATCCGGGTCGAGGTGATGTAGCGCAGGCCCATGCCGGGCATTTGCCAGGCGTGCTCGTCCTTGAACAATCCCTTGGCCGATTTCAGCGCCGCGCTGTCGTCGTCGGTGATGTGGGCGGCGGCCGCCTCGGGGAAGATGTCGAAGGCGGTCTTGCCGACGACGTCCTGACGGGACTGGCCGAACAGCTGCTCGGCGACGACGTTGAGCAGCAGATATTGCCGCGTCCGGGCGTCCTTCACGGTGATCTGCGACGGGATGTGGTCGATGATCTCGCTCAGGAAGGTGTAGTTGCGATCGCGCTCCTGTTCCAGGTTGCGGCGCTCGGTGATGTCCTCGATCGTGGCGACCCATCCGCCCTGTGCGAGCGGCGTGTTGATGACCTGAAAGGCGCGGCCATTGGCCAGTTGATGGGTCAGCGTCGCGACCGTGCCTTCTGCGACGACCCGCATGACCTCGGCGCAGAATGCCTCGACGTCGCCGTCGAAGGCGCCGCGCTCCTTGCGATGATACATCGCCTCACGAATGTGACAGCCGGGCTTGATGACGTCGTGCGACAGGCCGAACATGTCGGCGTAGCGGCGGTTGCAGGTGACGATGTATCCGGCGGCGTCGTACAGGATCAGCCCCTGCGACATGTTGTTGAGGGCGGTGTCGAGCCGCAGCCGCTCCGCCTCGATCCGCTGCTGAGCCTCGCGGTTCTGCCGGTTGATCTGGCGGATGATCAGATAGAGGATCAGCGCGATCACGCCTGCCGAGAAGCCTGCCGTTGCCACCATGAAGCCGGTCTGCTGCCGCCAGTCCGCAAGGGCTGCGGCCGTGGTGTTGGTGGCGATGATGACCAGCGGGAAATGCGTCAGCGACGCGGCCGAGCCGAGCCGCTCCTCGCCGGTGACGGGGCTCCTGCCGCGGAGCGTCTGCTGACCGCCTTCGACCAGCACTTTTTGCATCAGCGGGGCATCCTTGAAGTTCCGCCCGATCAGCTCCTCGTTATGCGGATAGCGCGCCAGCAACTTGCCCTCGCGATCGAGCAGCGAAATGGCCGTGCCGTCGGCGAGCGCGACCGATGCGAAATATTGCTGATAGCTGTCCGGATCGATTCGGCGGACCATGGCGCCCAGGAAGGTGCCTTCCGCGCCGCGCAGCCGGCGCGCGACGACCGTCGTCCATTTGCCGATGATGAAGCTGCGGACCGATTCCAGGATGACCGGCTCGGCCGCCGGATTGGATTTGAACGACTGGAAATAGGCGCGCGATGAGACGTTGATCTTGGGCAGCGGCTGGGCCCGCGACCAGTTGATCAGCTCGCCCTCGGCATCGTAGATCGCGATGTCGCCGAGATACGACACGGAGCTGATCTTGCTGCGCAGCATCTGGTTTGGCCCAGGCCCGGACATGCGCTCGCGGAACATCGCTGGCGAGGTGATCTCCGGCAGGTTCATCTGCCCGATCAGGTCGGCGGCGACGACGTCGGAATCCTCGAACTGCTGATCGAAATGCCGCGCGATCAGCTTCACCGTGTTCTCAAGCTCGCGTTCGCGGTTGGCGAGGGTCCGCTCGCGAAACTCGCCGATGGCGATGGCCGTAGCGATGAAGATTCCGGCGACCAGAAACACGCCGCACAGGGTCAGCCACAGGACGGGACCACGGCGCGCCAAGGCCTCCCAGCCGTTTCTCGCGGCTTGAGACATTCCGGCTGCTACCCTGGCAAAGACCTGGCGCATTCCCCCTCACTGGAGGACCAGGAATACACCGCACAAATGGCGCAAACCTTAGGAAAGCCAGTTACCTAAGCATTAATGCAGCTGGGCTGATCGCACATCCATATGCAGCACCGCGTGTATCACGCACGAGGATTGTGTCGCGCGCGCCGCAATCACAGCGCTGCATCATGAATCATCGGTTAATGCGAGGGCCCGGCGGTCTTCTTGCCGCCGCCATGGCGCAGCCGTCCGACCACGCCGGTCGGGAAGAAATAGACGCTGGCGATGAACAGCAGCCCGAGCCACAGCAGCCAGCGGTCGGGATGCAACAGCCCCGGCAGCAGCGGCAGGCCGGCTTCGTCCGCCGCCTTGGAGGCGACGCCCATCAGCGATTGCAGGTAGTTCTGGGCGAGGATGAAGATGGTGGCACCGATGATCGCACCGTAGATCGTGCCCATGCCGCCGATCACCACCATCAGCAGGATGTCCAGCATGATGGAGAAGCTGAGCGAGGTGTCAGGACCCGCATAGCGCAGCCACAGCGCGTTCAGGATGCCGGCGCTGGCGGCGACCAGCGCCGCGAGGCAGTTGGCGTAGGTCAGGTGGAACACGGTGCGGAAGCCGAGCGCCTCGGCGCGAAAGCGGTTCTCGCGGATCGCCTGCAGCACGCGCCCGAACGGCGAGTTCACCACGCGGAGCAGAGCGAGGATCATCAGGCCTGAGATCGCGAACACCAGGTAGAAGGTCAGGATGCGGCCGTTGATCTCGAATCCGAACAGGTTCTTGGGGATCAGCACCGTGCCCGGGCGCAGCAGCTCCGGCAGTTGGAAGCTGCGCCCGTCCTCGCCGCCGGTCAGCCAGGACAGCTGCGAGGCCAGCACCTGGAAGGCCGAGGCGACCGCGAGCGTGATCATGGCAAAGAAGATCGCGGCGACCCGCAGCGAGAACAGCCCGATCGCCAGCGCGAGCAGGGCGGCGAGCGGCAGGCCGGTGACGATCCCGGTGCCGACCGCCGCCCAGTTCGGGCCCATGCCGTACAGCGCGATCGCGATGGCGTAGCTGCCGATGCCGTAGAACATGGTGTGGGCGAACGACACCGACCCGGTATAGCCGAGCAAGAGATCGTAGGAAGCGACCAGCGCGGCGAAGATGCAGATCTTGGCCGCGACGTTCAGCGCCTTGGCACCCGGAAACAGGAACGGCGTCGCCGCCAGCGCCAGGATGATGACGACGAGAACGAGGGTCAGGACGCGGCTCTTCGGCGGATCGCCTGAGAGGATCATCATCGGCTGGTCACCGCATAGAGGCCGCGCGGCCGCCACATCAGAATGGCGACCATCAGCAGGATGTTGGAGACGAGGGCGAGCTTCGGCACCAGGAAGCCGCCGTAATTGGCGACCATGGCGACGAGGATGGCGCCGATGAAGCAGCCGCCGATCGATCCCAGCCCGCCGATGATGACGACGATGAAAATCAGCACGGTGAGGTCGTCGCTCATGGAGGCGTGGACCTGCTCGCGATAGAGCGCCCACATCACGCCGCCGAGGCCGGCCAGCGCCGATCCCGTCATGAACACGCCGAGGAACAGGCGGCGGATGCGATAGCCGAGCGCCTCGACCATCTCGCGGTTCTCGACGCCGGCGCGAATCAAAAGGCCGAGCTTGGTGCGGTTGAGCACGAGCTGGATCGCGATGAAGACAGAAAGCCCGATCAGCATCGCCAGCACGCGATACTTCGCGATCGCGACGTCGCCGAGGATGAAGGAGCCGCGCAGCGAGGCCGGCAGCGGCATCGGGATGATCTGCGGCCCCCACAGCGCATAGAGCGTCTGTTCGGCGACGATCAGGCCGCCGGTCGTCATCAGGATCTGCTTCAGGTGCTGGCCGTAGACGGGGAGGATCAGCACGCGCTCGACGACGAGGCCGAGCGCGCCGGAGACCGCCATCGAGAGCAGCGCAGCCGGGGCCAGCACCGCGAGGTTCGTCCAGAGCGAGTCGGCCTGGATGGACGCCGCGAACGGCGCCAGCACCAGGGTCGCGACATAGGCACCGACGGCGATGAAGGCGCCGTGGCCGAAATTGAGCACGTCCATCAGGCCGAACACCAGCGTCAGCCCCGAGGCCATGATGAAGATCATCATGCCCATTGCGAGGCTCGCGACGGTCAGGGTCAGCCAGGACGAGGTCGACCCGATCAGCGGGATCATCAGCAGGGCCAGCGCGAGCGGCAGCAGGATCGGCGCGAGGTCGCGCTTCGGCTTCGGCAGCGGATCGGTTGCGGCAAGGTCTGTCACTGATGCGCCTCCAGGCTCAGGCCGAGCAGCCGCTCCTGCAGCGGCACGTCGGCGGCGAGCGCCGCCATCTCGCCGCGATGAACGATGGTGCCGTTGTCCATGACCAGCACGTTGTCGCCGAGCTCGCGGGCGGCAAAGAAATTCTGTTCGACCAGGAGGATCGTCGCGCCCTTGCGCTTGATCTCCTTCAGGCACTCGATCAGCGCCATCACGATGGCGGGCGCGAGCCCCTTGGTCGGCTCGTCGATCAGGAGCAGCTTGCGCGGCTCGACGATGGCGCGGGCGATCGACAGCATCTGCTTCTGCCCGCCCGACAGGCTTCCCGCGCGCGACAGCCAGAAGCGGCGCAGCGCCGGGAAGAAGCCGAAGATCCAATCCAGCTGCTTGTCGTCGAGCGGCGCGTCGCGCGCCGCCAGCACCAGGTTCTCCTTCACCGTGAGGTCGGAGAACACCGCCATGCTCTCCGGGACATAGCCGACGCCGAGCCGCGCGATGTCCGGCGTCGCAAGGCTCTCGATGCGCTGGCCTGCGAGGGTGATCTCGCCCTTCGAGGCCTGCCACAGGCCCATGATGGTGCGCAGCGTCGTAGTCTTGCCGGCGCCGTTGCGGCCGAGCAGCATCGTGACCTGCCCTTGCGGCACCGTGAGATCGATGCCCTGGAGGATGTGATAGCGCCCGATATGGGTGTGCACGCCGGACAGCTTGAGGAGATCGCTCATGATGCGCTCCCTACCGCGCTCTCTATAGCGTTCTTGGGCGCGACGCCGAGATAGGCTTCCTGCACGATCGGCGAGGCGATCACCTCAGCCGGCGGACCATCCGCGACGAGCTGTCCGTTATGCAGCACGATGATGCGGTCCGCGAGCGAGCGCACCACGTCCATCTTGTGCTCGACCAGCAGGATGATCTTGCTCCTGTCCTGCTTGAGCTGCGCGATCAGGTTGAGGACGACGGGCACCTCGTCGATGCTCATGCCGGCGGTCGGCTCGTCGAACATGAACACCTTTGGCTCCAGCGCGATCATCAGGGCCACTTCCAGCTTGCGCTGGTCGCCATGCGACAGCGCGGTGGCAGTGACGCCGCGGCGGTTGCCGAGCGCCACCTGGTCGAGAATGGCATCGGCGCGCGCGATCAGGTCGCGCCGCACCATCCAGGGCCGCAGCATGTCGTAATGGGTGCCGCTGGCGGCCTGCACAGCGAGGCGGACATTCTCTTCCACCGTCAGGTTCGGGAAGAGATTGGTGAGCTGGAACGCGCGTCCGAGGCCCGCACGGGTCCGCATCGGTGCGGAATGCTGGGTGATGTCGGTGCCGTCGAACAGGATGCTGCCGCCGGATGCCCGCAGCTGGCCCGAGATCAGATTGAAATAGGTGGTCTTGCCGGCGCCGTTCGGCCCTACGATGGCGGTGAGCTCGCCCGGGCGAAACGTGCAGGAGACATTGTTGACCGCGACATGGCCGCCGAAGCGAATGGTGAGGTCGCGGGTTTCGAGGGTGAGCGGCATGGAGCGTCTGGCAATAGTGAGATGAGATAGATCCGCGGGGCACGCTGCGCTCCCTCCCCCGTGTGCGGGGGAGGGCGGGGGAGAGGGCTATGTCAGCAGGCGAGAACCCCCAAGAGGAGAGAGCCCTCTCCCGGCCTCTCCCGCAAGCGGGAGAGGTGAAGCAAGAAAGATCACCGCTTGTTCTTGATCGGAACGTCCATGTCCTCGATCTTCAGCTCGCGCACCGGCTCGAGCACGGCCCAGGCGATGTTCGGATCGACCTTGACCTTGAAGTGATACATGCTCTGCAGCGCCTGATGGTCTTCCTTGCGGAACACCATCTTGCCCTTGGGCGTATCGAACTCCAGGCCTTCCATCGCAGTGATCAGCTTCTCGGAGTCGGTCGACTTCGCCTTGGTGACGGCGGCGACGACGGACATCGCGGCCGCGAAACCGCCCGCGGTGAAGAAGTCCGGCGGCGCGTTGAAGCGCTTCTGGTGCTCGGCGACCAGCCAGTCGTTCACCGGGTTCTTGGGGATCTCATAGAAGTAATAGGTCGCGCCTTCCATGCCGGGCAGGCCCTTGTAGGCTGCGAGCGCCGGCAGGATGTTGCCGCCGGTGGAGAGCTCGATGCCATAGCGCTTCGGATCCATGTCCTGGAGCTTGGCCAGCGGATTGCCGGCGCCGGCCCAGATCACCCAGATCACCTTGCGACCGGGCTTGTCCTTCAGCGCGTCGAACAGGCGCTGGCCGACCGCGGTGAAGTCGGTGGTCGAGGTCGGGGCATATTCTTCGGCCGCGAGCGTCGCGCCGGTCTTGGCCAGCGCCTCCTTGAAGGCGGCGACGCCGTCGCGGCCGAAGGCGTAGTCCTGCGCCAGCGTTGCCACGGTGACGCCCTGCTTGCCGATCGCGACCGCGTTGGAGATCGCGTCCTGTGACGAGTTGCGCGCGGTGCGGAAGATGTAGCGATTCCACTTCTCGCCGGTAATCTGGTCCGCGACCGCGGGCTCGACGATCAGGATCTTCTTGTTCTCCTCGGCGACGGGAAGAATGGCCAGTGCTGCGGCCGACGACGTCGTGCCGATCGCGATGTCGGCCTTGTCGTCCTGATAGGCTTCAGCGAGCGCGGCCTTGGCCAGGTCCGGCTTGCCCTGGTCGTCCTTGGTGATGATGACGATCTTGCGGCCGTCGAGCGTCATGCTGCCCTTGGTGGCGTATTCGAAACCCATCTTCAGGCCGGTCTCGGTCTGCTTGGCGTAGGCCTCGAGCGGACCGGTCTTGCCGTAGATCAGCGCGATCTTGAGATCGTCGGCCAGCGCGGAGGTGCCCGCGCCGAGCGCGAGAATGGTTGTTGTTATGATGAGTGATCGACGCACGATGGTCCCTCCTGATTCAAAGTTTCTCTGCAACAGCGATTTGCACAACGTTACGAACATTGCAATTGAACCTTCCGCCTGAGTATCTCGGCCCTTCGAACATGCATCATTTTTGAGCTTGCCGCGCAGCCCCGGCGCCCTCGGCTTGACGCCGATCAGACTGCGCTTCCTCCGCGCTCTCGAAGATGTGCGGCGCGACGCCGCGCTTCTCCAGGGCTTCGCCGAGCTTGATGCGCAGGAAGCCCGACGTGGTGTAGCGCGACACGCCGGAATAGAAGCGGTCGACGAGGCTGCGCACCATCGCCGAATAATCGTCCATCAGCTCCGGCAGGATGGAAAAATTGTCATAATTGACGATGGCGTAGACCCGGCGTCCGAGCGGCGCGAGCCTCGCCTCGACGATGGCAGCGATGGTGTCGATCTCGGCCTTGCTGCGCAGCGGATAGCGCTCGAGATTGACGAAGAACAGGTTTTGCTGCTCGTCCAGCGTGAAGCGCTGGTCGAGCGGGATCGTGAGCAGGCGCTCGCGCAGCTCCATCAGCCCGTCGCCGAAAATGCGCGGGTCCATCAGCGCCGGATCGCGCGGGATCAGCGGCTTGAAATCCATCAGGCGCAGGATGTCGCGCTCGATGTCGATGCCGGGCGCGATCTCGATGAGCTCGAGCCCGCCCGGGCGGAGCTCGAACACGCAACGCTCGGTGACGTACAGCGTGCGCTGCTTGCGCGCGGCGGCAAACGGGCCGCTGAAGGTGACGTGCTCGACGCTCTCCACGAACTTGCGCGACGTGGCCTCGTCGAGGATGGCGAGCTTGCCGTCCTTCACCGCAATGCGCTGCTTGCCCGCGCCGAAGGTGCCGACGAAGATCACGTCCTTGGCGTTCTGGCTGATGTTGATGAAGCCGCCGGCCCCGGCAAGCTTCGGTCCGAACTTGCTGACATTGAGGTTGCCCACGCGATCGACCTGGGCGAGGCCGAGGAAGGCGGCATCGAGGCCGCCGCCGTCGTAGAAATCGAACTGATAGGGCTGGTCGATCACCGCCTGCGTGTTGATCGCCGCGCCGAAATCGATGCCGCTCGCCGGAATGCCGCCGATCACGCCGGGTTCCGCCGTCAGCGTGATGAGATCGATGATGCGCTCTTCGTTGGCGACCGAAGCGATCCCCTCCGGCATGCCGATGCCGAGATTGACGACGCTGTTGGCCTTCAGCTCCAACGCGGCACGCCGGGCGATGATCTTGCGCTCGCTGATCGGCATCATCGGCAGCGAGGCGGCGCGGACCCGGATCTCGCTCGAGAACGCCGGATTGTATTGCGTGCCGAACGTCTGCCAGTGGTTCTCGGGCTTCGCTACCACGACGCAGTCGACGAGGATGCCGGGAATCTTGACCTGGCGCGGATTGAGGCTGCCGGCCTCGGCGACGCGCTCGACCTGGGCGACGACGATGCCGCCGGAATTATGCGCCGCCATGGCGATGGTGAGCGCTTCCAGCGTCAGCGCTTCCTTCTCCATGGTGAGATTGCCGTCGGGATCGCCGGTGGTGGCGCGGATGATCCCGACATCGACGGGGAAGGTCTTGTAGAGCAGGCACTCCTCGCCGCGCAGCGTGATCAGCTCCACCAGGTCCTCGGTGGTGCGCGCGTTCAGCTTGCCGCCGCCATGCCGGGGATCGACGAAGGTGCCCATGCCGACGCGGGTGATGTGGCCGGGCCGGTGCGCAGCGATGTCGCGGAACAGATGCGTGATGACGCCCTGCGGCAGGTTATAGGCCTCGATCTTGTTCGCGATCGCGAGCTGCTGCAGTTTCGGGGCAAGACCCCAATGCCCGCCGATCACGCGCCGCACCAGGCCTTCATGCGCGAGATGATTGAGGCCGCGCTGCTTGCCGTCGCCCTGTCCGGCCGCATAGACCAGCGTCAGGTTGCGCGGCTTGCCTTGCGTATAGGGCGCATCGCCCTCGTGGGACAGATAGAGCTCCTCCAGCGCGACCGCGATCTCCTCGGCAAAGCCGATGCCGACGAAGCCGCCGGTCGCCACCGTGTCGCCGTCGCGGATCAGCATGACGGCTTCATTCGCCGAGACGACCTTGCCCTTCTCGGAGTTGCGTAAGTAAGGCAGAGCTGGATGATGGCTCACGGCGTTCCTCCCGCTCCCTGGACCGTAGGCCTTGTTTTGCTTGATCTTATCGCGAAGAGCTGCCCCGGAACAGGTTGCTCCTCGCGAATGAAAGACGGCAAAGCGGATAGCAAGGTCCGCGCCAGATCCCGCAGTGCCGCGCAAAACGGCTGAAATCTGCGGCAATTGCCTGCAATTCACCCCCCGAAGAGCGGCCGGATGCGGTGTCCGGGATCCGAGACTCCGGACACTCCCATGTCTCGAAACTCAGACGGGCGCCGATCCCGAGGCGAGGCCGAATTTGGCGAGCTTCTTGTAGAAGGTTGCGCGCGAGATCCGCAGCATCCTGGCGGCCTCGGTGATCTGGCCGTTGCTGGCGGCGAGCGCCTGTTCGAGTGTCTGCTTCTCGAACTCGGCCTCGGCCTCGGCATAGGGCACCACCGATCCGGCCGGGCGCTCGGGCGGTGCGAGCCTGACCTCGGTCTCGATCGGGAGGATGCGGGCGACATCCTCGCCGGTCAGCCGCCCGGAATCGCTGAGGATCAGAGCCCGCTCGAGGATGTTGCGGAGCTCGCGGACATTGCCCGGCCAGTCGTAACGGGCGAGCGCAGCGAGCGCGCTCGGCGTGATCTTCGCCTTGACGTAGTCGCCCGATGCGCTGATGTCGTCGAGCAGCCGGGCGCAGATGTCGGGGAGATCGTCGAGGCAGTGGCGCAGCGGCGGCAGGTCGACCGCAAGCACGTTGAGACGGTAGTAGAGGTCGGCGCGAAATGCGCCGTCGCTGACGCGCTTGCGCAGATCCACATTGGTCGCGGCGATGACGCGGACGTCGACCCTGGTGATCTTGTCCGAGCCGAGCGGCTCGATCTCGCGCTCCTGGAGCACCCGCAACAGCTTTGCTTGGAGCTGCAGCGGCATCTCGCCGATCTCGTCGAGGAACAGCGTGCCGCCGTCGGCAATGCGGAATTTGCCCTCGCGTCCCCGGCGGTCGGCGCCGGTATAGGCGCCCGGCGCAGTGCCGAAGAACTCCGACTCGATCAGCGTCTCGGGGATGGCGGCGACGTTGACGCTGACGAACGGCTTCTCGGCGCGCGAGGAGGCGTTGTGGATCGCCTGCGCCAGCATCTCCTTTCCCGTCCCGGTCTCGCCGGTGAGCAGCACCGTGACGCTCTGCCGCGCGGCGCGGCTTGCGAGCTCCTTGGCGCGCGCGATGGCCGGCGTCGTGCCGACGAAATCGGCGAAGGTGAAACGCGCCGCGCGGGCGTTGGACAATTGCCGCCGCGCCAGCCGCAGATCGCTCTCGAGCTGGGCGACGCGGGCGAGCAGGGGCTTCAGGCTTTCGAGATGATCGTAGAGCACGAAGCCGATCGCGCCGATCACCGTCCCGTTCTCGTCCTCGATCGGCATGCGGGTGACGACGAGCTGCTCGCCGCCGAGCTCCATGATGTCGAGCAGGATCGGCTCGCCGGTCTCGGCCACCTTCCGCATCAGGCTGTTGGGGATGACCTCCTCGATCGACCGGCCGATCGCCTCGCTGGGATGGTTGAGGCCGAGGGCTGCAAGGTATTTCTCGTTGACGTAGACGACGCGCCCGCCGCGATCGATCGCAATCGCGCCCTCGCAGAGCTTCTCCAGCCGCTCGAACAGCGTCTCCATCGCGCGCGCACGGAGATAGGCGGGATCGCTGATCGAGGAGGAAGCGGCAGGCATGTGATACCTCGGGGAGGTCCGCCTGTGTATTACCAAAAGTGTAGCGATTTCAAAGGGGGAAATGGGGATTGAGGTGCAGCCGCACCCGCCACTGTCGTGCCCCGGCTTGACCGGGGCATCCAGTACGCCGTGGCCTATCGATTCTACAACGACTGTCTCTGGAATACGGGGTCGCCCGGTCAAGCCGGGCGACGACACCGCGAAAAGAGGCGCCTTCGCCCCTACCGCCGATACCCGCTCGCCCGTGAATAGCCCTGGCGGTTCTGTTGCGCCGGGCGGCTTGCCACGCTGGCCCGCGCCTCGCTCGAGGAGGGCGTTGCGAGCTTCAGCTCCTCCAGGAAGATCGGCCGGGAGAAGTAATAGCCCTGGGCATAGCGGATCTTGGTGGCGGCCTGCAGATAGGCCAGCTCCTCGTAGGATTCCAGGCCTTCGGCGATCACCGTCATGCCGAGCGCCTCGCTCAAGGATTCGATCGCGCGCAGGATGCCCTGGCTGCGCGGGCGCTTATGGATGTCGGTGATGAAGGAGCGGTCGATCTTGATCTCGTCGGCGGTGATGTCGGCCAGCGCCGAGAGCGAGGAATAGCCGGTGCCGAAATCGTCGATGGAGATGCCGACGCCGAGCTTGCGGAACATCGGCAGGATCTCGGCCTGGAAGTGATTCTTGGCGACGAAGGCGTCTTCCGTCACCTCGATCATGAACCGCTGCGGAAAGCCGGTCTCCTCCAGCGCCTGCGCAAAGCTGCGCATGAACTCGGGATTGCCGGCCTGCTTGGCGGCGACGTTGATGCTGATGGTCGCTTCCGGGCCGAACGTGGCGTTGATCAGATCGATCGACTTGACGATCTCGGCGAGCACGAGATGGGTCAGCTCGTCGATCAGGCCGAGCTCGCCGGCAAGATTGATGAACGAGCCGGGTGCCTGGATCACGCCTTCGTCGTCACGCAGCCGCACCAAGGCCTCGATGCCCTTCACGGCCTGCGTGCGGATGTCGACCTTGGACTGGAAGGCGCAGCAGAAGCGCTTTTCCAGGATCGCGAGCCGCAGCGACTGCTCGACCTTCATCCGCGCCTGCGCCTCGCGCTCCATGCTGGCATCGAAGAAGGCGGCCAGTCCCTTGCCGTTGTTCTTGATGCGGTACATCGCGATGTCCGCGTTTTGCCGCAGCGTCTCGAAGCTGCCGCCATGGTCGGGATAGAGGCTGATGCCGACCGAGGTCGAGGCGAACACTTCCGAATGGTCGATGAAGAACGGCGCGGTCAGCCGCTCAAGCGTCGATTGCATGAATTCGGCGACTTCCCCCTGTCCCTGGATCGGTGACAGCAGCAGCAGGAATTCGTCGCCGGAGATGCGCGAGAGCATGTCGGAATCGCGCAAGTCACGTCCGAGCCGCTTCGACAGCTCGACCAGCAGCGCGTCGCCCACGGCGTGGCCGTAATAGTCGTTGATGTGCTTGAAATTGTCGACGTCGAGAAAGGCCAGCGCAAAGCGTTCGTCGCCGCGGTCGCGCGCGAGCAGGGCATTTGCGCGGTGCTCGATAACGCGCCGCGAGGGCAGCCCGGTCAGCTCGTCGAAATAGGCCGAGCGGAACAGCTGGTCCTCGAAATTCTTCTGCTCGGTGATGTCGGAGGATGCCGAGATCAGGAGCTCGCGTCCGTCGAGACGAACCGGACGATGAGTCGTGAGCAGCACCTTTCGCGCGGCGCCGACGTGAAGCGCTTCCTCGGTCACGACCGGCTGGCCGGCGCTCAGCGCCTGCCGGCAGGCTTCGCGGCGCGGCGTCAGATCGGGTGAAGGACGGCTGCCATCCAGGCCGAGCTGCGCGGCGGCGGCATCGTTGACCAGCAGCAGTTCGCCATGCGCGTCCTGCACGGTCAGGCCGGCCGGCAGCATTCTAACGATTTCCTTGAGAAAACCGAGCTCGGCTTCAGTCGCGCCGGAATATCGATTGTCGTTCATAGAAGTCATGAATCTTGTTGTTTGAGCGCGCCTTTAGCAATGGGCGCGATCTTCCGCGGTTCCCTCTTAAGTTTGGTTAAGGGGTCGGGAGAAATACGGGGGTGTTTTGGAGAAAACTTGCGACGATCCGACGCGCGCCGACGATCGTCATTAACAGAGCGTCAACGCGCTCAGCAAAACAGCGCGAGGTATGCGCGTGGGAGCGATTTCGCCTGCGGCCATCCTTCGAGACGCCCGCCGTCGGCGGGCTCCTCAGGATGAGGAGCGGAGTGCGCTGCGCCAGTTTCAACGAACACCGAGGCCGCTTAGCCTCATCCTGAGGAGACCGCGAAGCGGTCGTCTCGAAGGACGAGGCGCTTGCTCAGGTCGCGCAAATGCCGCACGCGATTGCGCCACCGCGCAAGCGGGGGGAAGGATTACACCTTTCATGTCGCGATGTTCTATTCGCTTCGTGGAATTCGACACTGCATGATGCAATGCAGACCGGTTTTCAGATACGAGATCTCAGTCCTGCCGTCGAAAGCCGAGAGTGCCGATTTCAAGAGCTTGGTGCCGAAGCCGGGCTCCGACACCTTGTCCACGCTCGGTCCTTCGGTTTCGTCCCAGGTGATGGTCAGGCGGTCGTCGATGATGGTCCATGACACCTGCAACAGACCGCGCGGGGCGGAGAATGCGCCGTACTTGCCCGCATTGGTGGCTAGCTCGTGAAACATCAATGACAGCGTGACCGCGAGCTTCGGCGGCAGGAACAGCCGCTCGCCGTTGAGCGTGAAGCGGACATGGCCGTAAGGTCCGAGCTCGGAGATCAGGAGGTCACGGATGTCGCAGCCGGCCTTGTCGATCCGCGAGATCAAATCGTCGGTTGCGGCCAGCGAGCGCAGCCGCGGATCGACCCGGGCCCAGACCTGCGGCTGGTCGTGCAGTACCTGGTGCAGCACGGCATGCACCGTGGACAGCTTGTTCTTCAGCCGGTGCTGGAGCTCCTCGACCAGCAGCTTGCGATAATCTTCTTCCTCGATCAGGCGTTTGGAAATTCGGCGCTGCTCGGCCAGCATGGTGCGATAATGCTCGACACCCCAGATGGTCATCGCGCACACGGCCCAGTAAAGCGCCAGCAGGGCAAACCGCGCGCGATCGGCAAAAGCATCGCCGAAATTGAGGACGACGCCGAGCACGCCGCCGACGAGCGCCGTCACGATGCCGATCCGGAATCCGCCCAGGGCCGCAGCAAAGAACACCGCCGGGAAGTAAGGCGTGAAATAGATGTCGGGGCGAACCTGGGCGAGGCCCCATCGGACCAGGGTCGAGAGCAGCAGGCAGAGTACCGCAAAGCCGATGCTCAGACCGAGCGAAGGCGGCGCCGTACCCTGCCAGCCCTTGCGGAACTCGTCGATCAGCTTCTTCATGCGCTGCCCGGTTGCGATGGGCGTTCGACGATCGAGCGGCCGGTGAGGATGTTACGCATGCCGCCCGTGCAAGCATAGCTTGCCTTGTCGGAAGCGGGCAGGAATAGTGACCGCTGCGGCGACGGCGGCCGGCATTCGCCATTTGGCATCAAATCGCTCGAAAACAGGAACATTCCATGGGCAGGCTGGACGGCAAGGTTGCGGTGATTACGGGAGCGACGAGCGGCATCGGATTGCGCACCGCGGAAGTCTTCGTTGCCGAAGGTGCCAAAATTGTGATCGCGGGTCGGCGCGTGCCGGAAGGCGAGGCGTTGGCGAAACAACTCGGGGAGAGTTGCATCTTCCGTCAGACCGACGTCACCGTCGAAGCGCAGATGCAGGCGCTGATTGCGCTCGCGGTGGACAAGTTCGGCAGGATCGATTGCCTGTTCAACAATGCCGGCGGGCCGGCACAGACCGGCGGCATCGAGGGCCTCGAGGTCGAGCGGTTCGATGCGGCCATGGCGACGCTGGTGCGCAGCGTCATGCTCGGCATGAAGCACGCCGCGCCCTACATGAAGAAGCAGGGCGCGGGCAGCATCATCAACAATGGCAGCATTGCTGGCCGCCTCGCCGGTTTCTCGTCGTCGATGGTCTATAGTGCGGCAAAGGCGGCGGTGATCCACCTCACCAAATGCGTGGCGATGGAGCTCGGCGAATCCAACGTCCGCGTCAACGCGATCTCGCCCGGTGCGATCGCGACCGGCATCTTCGGCAAGGCGCTGGGGCTCTCGACCGATGCCGCCGAGAAGACGCCGGCAGTGATGCGCGAGGTCTACAAGACCGCGCAGCCGATCCCGCGTGCCGGCCTGCCCGACGACATCGCGCAGGCCGCAGTGTTCCTGGCCAGCGACGAATCCAGCTTCATCAACGGCCACGACCTCGTCGTCGACGGCGCCATGACCGGCGGCCGCAATTGGAGCCAGCAGCAGCAGGGCTATGTGGCCCTGCGCAAGGCGTTCGACCAGGGGGCGTAGAAGCCCCATCGACAGCGCCGTAGGGTGGGCAAAGGCGCGCTCTTCGCGCGCCGTGCCCACCATCGATGTTTGAACCCGGAGAGGCGTGGTGGGCACGCTTCGCTTTGCCCACCCTACGAAACTCACGTGCCCCGGACGCGGTGCGGCGCGAAGTGCCGCTCCGCAGAGCCGGGGCCCATCTCTCCAAGATGACCGTGTCGCAAGATCCTGGGTCCCGGCTCTGCGCAGCAGCGCTACGCGCTGCAGCGCGTCCGGGACACGAGAGGCTAAACCGCCCTCACTCGCACCCGCAGCCCGTCCCGCGGCTTCGGGATCGGCCACATCTGCCAGTCGGGCTTGTAGCCTGGCGCGAGCGACACCTCGATATTCTCCAGGAAGTGCCGCGCGAAACACTTCGCCTGCATGTAGGCGAAGTGCAGGCCGAGGCACATATGCGCGCCGCCGCCGAACGGCACGAAGGCGAAGCGGTGGCGGCCGCGCTGCGCGTCCTCGGTGAAGCGCAGGGGATCGAAACGGTCCGGCTCCGGCCAGATCTCCTTCATGTGGTGCGTATAGAGAGGATTGATGCCGACCGCCGTGCCGGCGGGGATCGCAAAACCCTTGAAGCTGAAATCGCGCATCGCGCGGCGCGGCATCGACGGCACCGGCGGCTTGATCCGCAGCGCTTCCTTGAACGCCATCTCGGTCAGCGGCATCTTTTCCAGATCGTCGAAGCTGGTCGGCGCGCCGGAGACGAGACCGAGCGCGAGCACCTCCGCGCGCAGCCGGTCCTGCCAGTCCGGATTGGCGGCGAGCTCGCCGATGAAGGAGGTCAGCGACGAGGTCAGCGTGTCGTGCGCGGCCATCATCAGGAAGCTCATATGGTCGATGATGTCCTGGTCCGACAGCAGCGCACCGTCCTCATGGGTGGCGCGGCAGAGCTGCGAAAACAGATCGTCGCCGCCGTGATTGCCGCGCCGCAGCGGAATCTGCTCGCGGAAATAGGCGATGATGCGCTTGCGTCCCTTCACCCCTCGCGCCATCTGGGTGCCGGGCAGGGGACGGCGGATCGGGGTGACTGCGGCCGCCACCATGTCGATGAAGGCGCGGTTGATCTCGTCGACCTCAGGCCCGATGTCGGCGCCGAGGAACGAGGCCGCGGCGAGATCGAGCGTGAGCTGCTTCATCGCCGGATAAAGCTGCATCTCGCCCGGCTTTGCCTTCCATTGCGCGACGCGCGTGGAAATGCCGCGGTCGAGATCGCCGAGATAGGACTTCATCGGCCCGGACTTGAACGCGACCGAGAGCGCCTTGCGATGCAGGCGATGCTCCTCGAAATCCAGCAGCATCAATCCGCGCGGAAACAACAGCCCCAGCACCTTGTCCCAGCCATGGGTCGAGGAGAACAGCTTCTGCTGGTCGAACAGCACGAGCTCGTTGGCCTCGGGCCCGAGCAGCACGACATTGGTCTCGCCGAAAAAGTGCGTGCGGTAGACCAGGCCGTACTTGGCGCCGTTCGCTTCGATATGGCCCTTGGGATCGGCGAGCACCTGAAAGGTCTTGCCGATGATCGGCCAGCCTTCGTCGCCGGGAATGTGGGTCAGCTCGTTGCGCCGCGGCGGAGTGAACGGAAGCGGCGGGGCGGCCACATTCTGCATCGACATGACGATTGCTCCGATTGGCTGGCTCGGCCAGCATAGCACGATCCGGCTGCGATGAGCTGCGGTCGTCTTGCGCACAAAGTCGTCACACAACCATCGTTGCCCCGGCTGGGGCCGAGACAACGATGATTCCGCGCCCTACCGCTTCGCCGCTTCCTTCTGCAGATCCGGCGCGTTGACGGCGGGAATGGCGACGCGGCCGGGGCCGGTGACCTTCAGCGCCTCGGCGGCCTTCTCGTTCTCCATGATCTTGGCCATCACGGCCTGGCCCGCACGCTCGAAGATCGCACGGTTCTCGATCACGAATTTTTGCGACCTGCGCAGCCCGTCGATGTAGCCGTTGATCTCGGGCACGACGTAGCGCGCCACCATGTCCCAGCTTCGGCGTGTGTTTTCCGGATTGGCCCAGTCGTGCACGAAGCCGATGATGGCGCCGACGCCGCCGGAGACCTGCATCACGTTCTTGATGGTTTTGACGAGATCGTCGGGCGTGCCGATGGTGGACGCCGCGCCCTCGACGAAGGCGGTCTTGTCGACGGCCTCGTCGGGCGAGGAGAACGCGGTGAGGCCCGGCCGCTGCAGCGTGCCGACATTATATTCGTTGTGCCAGCGCATCAGGCCCGCGCCGGCCTCACGGCGGGCTTGTTCACGCGTCTCGGCGATGTGCCAGGTCAGGAGCACGCGCCAGTCGGCGCGGTCGACCTTGGTGCCGTGCTTCTTGGCGGCATCCTCGGCGAATTGCCATTGCTGCTGCAGCGACATCAGGCCCTGTGTCGTCATCGAGCCCAGCGAGATGATGCCGATGCCGTATTTGCCGGCCAGCGTCATGCCGGAGGGCGAGATCTGCGAGGCCACCACGAACGGCATCTCCTCCTGCAAGGGCAGGATCTGCAGCGCCGCGTCGTTCATCGTGAACCAGTCGCTCCTGGCGGTGACGCGCTCGCCGTTGAAGAGGCGGCGGATCACGCCGATCGCCTCGTCCTGGCGGTCGCGCTGCGTCATCGGATCGATGCCGAGCGTATGCGCATCGGAGGCGAGCGCGCCCGGTCCGGAGCCGAAGATGGCGCGGCCGCCGGTCATATGATCGAGCTGCACCATGCGCTGGGCGACGTTGAAGGGATGGTGATAGGGCAGCGACACCACGCCGGTGCCGAGCTTGATCCGCTTGGTGCGCTCGCCGGCCGCGGCCAGGAACATCTCCGGCGAGGCGATCATCTCCCAGCCCGAGGAATGATGCTCGCCGCACCAGAACTCGTCATAGCCGAGCGCATCCAGCTGCTCGACGAGGTCGAGATCGCGCCGGAACTGCAGCATCGGATGCTCCCCGATCGGGTGATGCGGGGCAAGAAAGGCTCCGAACTTCAGGCGCGCCATGGCGTTCTCTCCGGATGAATTTTCTGGTTGTTGGTCGTGTCAGGCTACGTGCCTGACGGCGCGAACGCAATCACGCGATGTCCCGCGTGGTGGAATGCAGGCATGCGCCGAAGCGAGGAGGGGAGCCTCAGCGGGGGCGGATGTAATTCAGTGTCTCGATGGTGCCACGCCGTCATTGCGAGCGCAGCGAAGCAATCCAGAGTATCTCCGCGGAAATACTTTGGCTTGCTTTGCTGCGCCCGCAATGACGTGTCGAGAGGGCGTCGCTCAAGTGATATCGGACGCGCGGAGAGGCGAAGCGATCTGCGATCGAATGAAGAGGCGCACGCGCTGGCGCCCACGATGATCGTCTTCAGCTATGGCGCGACGATCAGATCGGAAATGCGGCCGGAATGGCCGCAATCAGCACGCGTAGCCTTTCTCGTCTCGCTCGCGCTGTTTGTGACATTAATCGCGACCCCGCGCCGCATTTCCGGCGCGGATGCGCCGCGCCTCTGCAAGAAGTCGAGGCATTGCTGTTAATACGTGCGGAATCCTGCGGTCTTCCCGCGAATTTCACCGAGATCAACAGCGCACGGTCTTTTTATTTTGCAACGCAGCAACTATCTGGTTGGGCTGTACGTTGAACGTCGCCCACCAGGAAGTTGCCGTGTCGTTAGCCAGAAATATCGATCTCTTGAGACGTCTGCCCAGGCTGGATGGACTGCGCTTCGCCGAGCCCGGCCGCGGTGCAGATGGATTCAGCCCGCTGCAGGAGGTCACTGGCTTCGGCGACAATCCCGGCGCCTTGCGCATGTTCGCGTTCGTGCCGGCGCAATTGCAGCGGCCGCGCGCGCTCGTCGTCGTGCTGCATGGCTGCGGGCAGACGGCGGCCGGTTACGATCTCGGCGCGGGCTGGTCGACTCTCGCGCAGCATTACGGCTTTGCGCTGCTGATGCCCGAGCAGCAGCGCATCAACAACGCCAACACCTGCTTCAACTGGTTCAATCCGGAGGACACCGCGCGGGACAGCGGCGAGCCGCGTTCGATCCGCGCGATGATCGCGCACATGGTGAAGGCGCATCGCATCGATCCCAGGCGCGTCTTCATCACCGGCCTGTCGGCCGGCGGCGGCATGACCTCGGTGATGCTCGCGACCTATCCGGAAGTCTTTACCGCCGGCGCGATCATTGCCGGGCTGCCTTACGGCATCGCCTCCAATCTGCGCGAGGCGCTCGACGGCATGTTTCATTCTCCGGCGCGTCCCGGGCGCGAGCTCGGCGATCTCGTGCGCAGCGCCTCTGATCATCGCGGGCCATGGCCGAGGGTTTCGGTGTGGCACGGCAGCGCCGACCGCACCGTCAATCCCGGCAATGCCAACGAGATCGTCAAGCAGTGGCTCGACCTGCACGGTCTGCCCGAACTGCCGATGGCGGAGACCAATGTCGACGGCTATCCGCGCCAGGCCTGGTGGGACAAGGACGGCGAGACGCTGGTCGAGTCCTTTGCCATCACCGACATGGCGCACGGCACGCCGCTTGGGCTGGCCGACAACGATCAGCGCTACGGCATCGAAGGCGCCTTCCTGATCGAGGCCGGCATCTCATCGTCCTACCACATCGCTAAGTTCTTCGGCCTCACCGGCTGGATTCCGGACGCCGCGACGAAGAAGGCGGAGGCCAAGCCTGCCATGAAGTCCGCCACGAAGCCTCCGGCGAAACCGGCGCTCTCGCCTGCGCCGCATCTCGCCCGCTCGATCCGCACCGCGGTTGCCGCAGAGCCGGCCAAGCCGCAGCGCGAGCCCGCCGGTCGCTTCGATCTCGGCCAGATCATCACCCGCGCGCTCACGGCCGCGGGGTTGATGAAGTAGTTGGTCGACACACATTCAGCCGTCGTCCCGGACAAGCGCGCCTCAAGCGCGCGCAGATCCGGCACCCATAGCCACAGGACAAAGTTGGGCACGAAGAGGTAACTCCGAGTCCCCGTAACCACATCTCCCTGTAGTTATGGATCCCGGATCTGCGCTTGCGCTTGTCCGGGATGACAGCGGAGTTTGTAGCGCCTCACATCTCGCCGGTGATGAACGGATTGGTCATCCGCTCCTGGCCGATGCTCGAGCCGGCCCCGTGGCCGCAGATGAAGCCGACGTCGTCGCCGAGTGGCAGCAATTTCGTCTTGATCGAGTCGATCAGCGTGGCGTGACTGCCGCCGGGCAGGTCGGTGCGTCCGACCGAACCCGCGAACAGGACGTCGCCGACATGGGCAAAGCGCAGATCCCCGTTGAAGAACACCACGCTGCCGGGCGAATGACCCGGGCAATGCAGGATGTCGAACTGCAAGCCGCCGATCGACACGCTGTCGCCCTCGTCGAGCCAGCGGTCGGGCGTGAAATCGCGCCCTCCGGTCATGCCGAAGCGCGCGCCGCTCGCCACGACGTTGTCGAGCAGGAACTTGTCCGCGACGTGCGGACCCTCGATCGGCACCTTCAGCGCATCGCGCAGCTCGGCCGCGCCGCCGACGTGATCGATATGGCCATGGGTCAGCCAGATCTTCTCCACGGTGACGCCGGTTTGCTTGATCGCATCCAGAATCTTCGGCACGTCCCCGCCGGGATCGATCACCACGGCCTTCTTGGAAGGCTCGTCCCAGATGATGGTGCAGTTCTGCTCGAACAGCGTCACGGGAACGATGATCGCGCCCGCCTTGGCTTTGGTGTCGTTTTGCTCGGTCATGGCCTCACAATGCCGATTTTTGCCGGGCCGCCAAGCAAAAGATTCGTGCCCGCGCCGGGGAACAACCGTCACACGGCCGTCCCAATTGGCCTGCCAATTTGAACCGGGGCGTTGCTGTCGCGTTCTCCCGCGCAAGGCGGCGGATTTGGGTGGTCTTCGGCATGGCTCACAACAACGAGAATTGGTGGCGCGACGGCATCTTCTATCAGATTTATCCGCGCTCGTTTCAGGACTCGAACGGCGACGGCGTCGGCGATCTCGCCGGCATCCTGCAGCGACTGCCTTATGTCAAATCGCTCGGCGTCGACGCGATCTGGCTGTCGCCGATCTTTCCCTCGCCGATGGCGGATTTCGGCTACGACATCTCGGACTATGTCGGCATCGAGCCGCTGTTCGGCACGATGGCGGATTTCGACGCGTTGCTCGCGGCCGCCCATGACAATGGCCTGAAGCTGATCCTCGACCTCGTGCCGAACCACACCTCCGACCAGCATCCCTGGTTCGTCGAGAGCCGATCCTCGCGCGACAATCCCAAGCGCGATTGGTACATCTGGCGCGATCCGGCAGAAGGCGGCGGCGTGCCGAACAATTGGCTGTCCGAGTTCGGCGGCAGCGCCTGGGCGTTCGACGAGACCACGGGCCAATATTACTATCACGCCTTCCTCGCCGAGCAGCCGGATCTCAACTGGCGCAATCCGGACGTCCGCGCCGCGATCTACGACGTGATGCGGTTCTGGCTGGACCGGGGTGTCGACGGCTTTCGCGTCGACGTGATCTGGCACCTGATCAAGGACGCCGAATTCCGCGACAACCCGCCCAACCCGCATTATGTCGAGGGCCGTCCGCCGAACGAGAGGATCCTGACGCAATACTCGACGGACCAGCCAGAGGTGCATGATGTCATCGCCGAGATGCGGCGCGTCACCGATTCCTATGGCGCGCGCGTCCTGATCGGCGAGATCTATCTGCCGCTGCACCGGCTCATGGCCTATTACGGCAACGACCTCACCGGCGCGCAGATGCCGTTCAACTTCGCGCTGCTCTCGACCTTCTGGAGCGCCCGCTCGATCGAAAAGATCATCGAGGATTACGAGAAGGCGCTGCCGCGCGGTGCCTGGCCGAATTGGGTGCTCGGCAACCACGATCGCCCGCGCGTCGCGAGCCGCGTCGGGCCCGAGCAGGCCCGCGTTGCCGCCATGCTGCTGCTGACGCTGCGCGGCACGCCGACGCTTTACTACGGTGACGAGATCGGTATGCACCAGCTCGCGATCGCGCCGGAGGACGTGCGCGATCCCTTCGAGAAGAACGTGCCCGGCATCGGTGTTGGCCGCGACGGCTGCCGCACGCCGATGCAGTGGGATTCCTCGAACTTCGCCGGGTTTTCAGAGGTGAGGCCGTGGCTGCCGCTGCCGGAGGACCACATCCGCGAGAACGTCGCCAATCTCGAATCCGATGCGCGCTCCATCCACAGCCTCTACAAGCGCCTGATCGGCTTGCGGAAGAGCTGTCCCCCGCTGGTCGCAGGCGATTATCATCCGATCGCCGCGCAAGGCGATCTCCTGATCTATCGCCGCGAGGCCGGCGGCAAGACCATGATCGTGGCGCTCAATCTCGGCCCCGATCCGGTCGCGGTGACCACCAGCGCGATCCGTTTCGGCAGCAGCATCCTGCTGTCGACGTTCCTGGATCGCGAAGGTGAGGAGATCGAAGGCGTGCTGAACCTGCGCGGCAACGAGGGCGTGGTGGTGGCGTCGCCCTAGGCATCGCTTTCGCCGGGAGAACGGCGGAGAAGTGGCCACTCCTATCTCCCCGTCATTGCGAGCGCAGCGAAGCAATCCAGTCTGTCTCCGCGGAAGCAGACTGGATTGCTTCGTCGCAAGAGCTCCTCGCAATGACGATTGTTGAAACAGCGGAGCAAACGACGGCGTCTCGACCTCACCCCGGATGCTTCTTCCCGCCCACCGCGTCGTCGTCGATATCGCTCCGCTTCAACAGATAATCCAGCCCGCCGACGCGGTACCAGCGGTAGCCATATGGCTCCAGCACGATGCGATGCTGGCCGCGCTTGTCGGCGTGGCTGTGGTCCTCCGCGAGCAGATTGATCAGGTGCGCGCCGGTCTCGCCCGACAGCCCCGTCGAGAACGCGACCTCGCGCGGCTTCTCGTCGAGATTGTGCACGAACAGCACCGAATTGTTGCGCCAATCGTAGCGCATGATGAACACCGCGGGATCGCGCACGGCAATGACGGTGAAATCGCCCCAGCCGACCTCAGGCACTTCCTTCCGCATGCGGATGATGCGCTCGGTCCAGTTCAGCATGGAGTTCGGATCGCGCCGCTGTTTTGCGACATTGACGTGCGGAAAGCCGTAGGGGCCCTCGTCGATGACGGGACATGCGGGCTTGTCGCTCTTGGTGAAGCCGCCATGCGGCTCGGTCGACCATTGCATCGGCGTGCGCGCGCAATTGCGCTCGGGCAATGAGAGATCGTCGCCCATCGCGATCTCGTCGCCGTAGCGGATCACAGGCGTCCCCGGCAGCGTGCACATCAGGCTGTAGGCGAGCTCGAGCCGCCTGCGGTCGCCGCCCAGCATCGGCGCAAGCCGCCGGCGGATGCCGCGGTCGTAGAGCTGCATGCCCTTGTCGGGTCCGAACGCTTTGAACACGGTGTCGCGCTGGGTCTTGGTCAGGCGGCCCAGATCGAGCTCGTCGTGATTGCGCAGGAACAGGCCCCATTGCGCCGTCGCCGGCCGCGGCTTGGTCGCCTTCAGCGCCTTCGCCAGGGGGCGCGTATCGGCGGATGCCAGCGCATAGAACAGGTGCTGGTTGACGTGGAAGTTGAACATCATGTGCATGCGATCGCCGTCGCGCCCGAAATACTTCATGTCGGTCTTCGGCAGCACGTTGGCTTCGGCGAGGATGATGGCGTCGCCCTGCCGCCATTGCAGGAATTCGCGGAAGGCGCGCAGCATGTCGTATTGTTCGACCGGCTTTTTCACCTTCGCGCCTTTGGTGGCGATGATGAAGGGCACGGCGTCCATGCGGAAGCCGGAGACGCCGAGCTGGATCCAGAAGCCCATGATCTTCAGGATCTCGGCCTGCACATGCGGGTTCGAGGTGTTGAGATCCGGCTGGAAATCGTAGAAGCGGTGGAAGTAGTACGCGCCTGATTCCTTGTCGCGCGTCCAGGTCGATTTCTGCACGCCGGGAAACACCATGCCCTTGTTGGCACCGGGAGGCTTCTTGTCCGACCAGACGTACCAGTCGCGATAGAACGAAGCCTTGTCGCGCCGCGCTTCCTTGAACCAGTGGTGCTGGTCCGAGGTGTGATTGACGACGAGGTCGATGATGACGCGGATGCCGCGCTGCTTGCAGCCATGGGTGAATTCGACGAAATCGCCGAGCGTGCCGTAGCGAGGATCGACGCTGTAATAGTCGGCGACGTCGTAGCCGTCGTCGCGCCCGGGCGAGGTCTGGAACGGCATCAGCCAGATCGTGGTGATGCCGAGCCCGTGCAGATAATCCAGCCGCCGCAACAGCCCCTTGAAATCGCCGACGCCGTCGCCGTTGGCGTCCATATAGGAGCCGACGGACAGGCAATAGATCACGCCGTTCTTGTACCAGAGATCGTCGATCATGCGCGAGCCGCTCGGTGGGTGGTTCCGCCGGGGTGGGCGGCTGCGTGATAAGTGTTAAGGCCGAGCGCGGTTCCGCGCTCTCACGTCACACTCGCCATCGTCCCGGGGCGCGCAAAGCGCGAGCCCGGGATCCATAACCACAGGCAGCAATTTTGCGAAGACTCGGAGTACCCGCTTTGCCCCACACGTCGTCCCGTGGTTATGGATTCTCAGATGCGCAATTGCGCATCATAACTCGCGCTGCGCGCGCCCCGGAATGACGGGCGAAATGGAATCGGCTATCCTCCCGCCATGGACAACACCGCCCGCATCACCCTCGTGCCGCCGCCGGATCGCCGCCAGTCGGAGACGGCGCTGGCCATCGCGCGCGGCACCGCGCGTCTGCTGCGCTCGCTCGGCTTCTCCTGCATCAGCGAATTGCCGCTGCCGTCGGGCCGGCGCGCCGATCTCGTCGCGCTGAACGAGCGCGGCGAGATCTGGATCGTCGAGATCAAGTCCTCGGTCGAAGATTTGCGCGCCGATCAGAAATGGCACGAATACCGCGCCCATTGCGACCGGCTGTTCTTCGCCTTCACCCAGGATCTGCCGTGCGAGATTTTCCCCGAAGACACCGGCCTGATCATCGCCGACGCCTACGGCGCGCACCTGCATTGCGAGGCGCCCGAGCACAAGCTCGCCGCCGCCACGCGCAAGCAGATGACGGTGCGGTTCGCGATGGCGGCGGCGTTGCGGATCAACCGCCTGGTCGATCCGCAGGGCCACGCGGATTTCTGGGAATAGAGGACGGTCTCGTGTCCCGGACGCGCTGCAGCGTGAAACGCTGCTGCGCTGAGCCGGGACCAGAAAGCGGCAATGTACGTGCAGCCATGGGCCCCGGCTCTGCAGCGCACCGCTGAAGAAGCGCTGCGCTGCGTCCGGGGCATGAGATACCGTAGGGTGGGCAAAGCGAAGCGTGCCCACCATTCAAGCCGATGAGGATTGAAGCAGAACGGTGGGCACGGCGCTGCGCGCCTTTGCCCACTCTACGACACCCTTACCTCGGCGCGCGCTTGGCCAGGATCCGCTGCAGCGTACGCCGATGCATGTTGAGCCGGCGCGCCGTTTCCGAGACGTTGCGGTTGCACATCTCGTAGATGCGCTGGATGTGCTCCCAGCGGACGCGGTCGGCCGACATCGGGTTGGCCGGTAGCTCGGATTTCTCGGTGTTGGTCGACAGCAGCGCGGCGACGACGTCGTCGGCATCCGCCGGCTTGGAGAGATAATCGATCGCGCCCATCTTCACCGCGGTCACGGCAGTGGCGATGTTGCCGTAGCCGGTCAACACGATGGCGCGTGCATCCGGGCGCTTCTTCTTCAGCGCCGAGACCACGTCGAGGCCGTTGCCGTCGCCGAGCCGCAGATCCACCACGGCGAAGGCCGGCGCCGATTTGCCGATCTGCGCCAGTCCGTCCGACACCGTGTCGCACGACGTTACGGCAAAGCCCCGTGTTTCCATGGCACGCGACAGCCGCTCCAGAAACGGCTTGTCGTCTTCCACGATGAGAAGCGAGCGGTCGGTCTGTTCGTTCAGTTCGGCAATGGCGTTCAAGGTTATGTCCTCTCTCCAGCGCATTGACATATGGCGTCGCAATCGCGCGGTGCCAAGGCGGCAAATGGTCGACCCGGCCCGTTGTGCGACGCAAGGTCGCGGCTATCCTATTGTTTCTTCGAGCGTCTCGATAGCCTCAAAACGCTGTCTCGGCCATGTGATCTGAACCACCGCACCGTGGTCCGGAAAGATCCGGTTGGTAAACGAGACCTTGGCGCCGGTGCGTTCCAGCAAGGTGCGCGCGATGAACACGCCGAGGCCGAGGCCGCGCCGTTCGCCGCCGCCGTCGTCCTGGGGGCGCCGTCGCGACAGATAGGGCTCGCCGATCCGGTTGAGGATATCGGGCGGAATGCCCGGTCCGTCGTCGGAGATCAAGAGCTCGATATGGTCATTGTTCCACCAGGCATTCACCTCGACCGTGGTGCGGGCGAAATCGACCGCGTTCTCGACGATGTTGCCGATGCCGTAGAGGATCGCGGGATTGCGTGAGCCGACCGGCTCGGCCGCCGCGGCCACCGCGATCCGCACCTTGATCTCGACGCCGAAATCGCGGTGCGGCGCCACCACCTCCTCGATCAGCTCCGACAGCTTCATGTGGTCGAACGGTGCGCCGGTGGAGGAGAGCTGGGTGATCTTGCTGAGGATGTCGCGGCAGCGCTGGGTCTGCTCGCGCAAGGTCTTCAGGTCGGCGGCGATGCTTGCGTCCTTCACGGTTTTTTCCAGCTCGCGCGAGATCAGGAAGATCGTCGCGAGCGGCGTGCCGAGCTCGTGCGCGGCCGCGGCAGCAAGGCCGTCGAGCTGGGTCAGATGCTGCTCGCGTGTCAGCACCAGCTCGGTTGCGGCCAGTGCGTCCGCGAGCTTGCGCGCCTCCTCGGTCACCTGGAACGAGTAGAGGCTGGTAACGCCGATCGCGAGCGCGATCGAGAGCCAGACGCCGACGAGATAGATCGGCGGCAGCACCAGCGGATCGTCGGAATCCCACGGCAGCGGAAAATGATAGAAGAACAGCACCGACGCGCAGGCCACCGCGAGCAGGCCGAGGCCGAACGTGAAGCGGGCCGGCAGCGCCGTGGCCGAGATCAGCACGGGCGCGAGGAACAGGAACGAGAACGGGTTCTGCAGTCCGCCGGTGAAGAACAACAGGCCCGCCAGCTCGACGATGTTCAGCGCCAGCAGGCCGGCCGCCTGCAGCGGCTCCAGCCGCTGCATCGGATTGGCCGCGGTCTGGAGCGCGAGGTTGAGCGCCGCCGAGAGCGCGATGATGCTGACGCAGGGGATGATCTCGACGTTGAACTCCAGCCCCTGGGCCACGATGAAGATCGCCGCGAGCTGTCCCAGCACCGCGAGCCAGCGCAGCCGCAGGATCGTGTCCAGCCGGATATGCCGCTGCGCGTGGCGGAAGTCGGAATCGGCAATTTCGGTCATATCGGCCAATGTAGCGGCGCCTTCCAAGGTCACGAACGCTGGGCTTTCGGAACCGCCCGCTGAGGAGCCCTTACATCAAGCCTTGCGCTCGCCGATGCAATAGCAGAAGAACGGCCAGCATGACCGAGAATGGCAAGGCTTCAAGTCGGCCGACTGTCGCGGATCGAAATTCGTCCGCGGCAATTGCGGTCGAGCACCTCGTCAAGGTCTACAAGCAGACCCGCGCCGTCGACGACATCTCCTTTTCGCTGCCGCGCGGCAGCATCACGGGGCTTCTCGGCGGCAACGGCGCCGGCAAGACCACGACCATCGCGATGATCATGGGCCTGGTGCTGCCGACCTCCGGCCGCGTGCAGGTGCTCGGTCATGAGATGCCCGACGAGAGCGCGTCCGTGCTGGGGCGGATGAATTTCGAAAGCCCCTATGTCGACATGCCGATGCGGCTCACGGTGCGGCAGAACCTCACCGTGTTCGGCAAGCTCTATGCCGTGAAGAACCTCGCCGACCGCATTGCCAGGCTCGCCGCCGATCTCGACCTCGGCGATTTCATCGACCGCGCCAACGGCAAGCTCTCCGCCGGGCAGAAGACCCGCGTTGCGCTGGCGAAGGCGCTGATCAACCAGCCCGAGCTGCTCTTGCTGGACGAGCCGACCGCCTCGCTCGACCCCGATACCGCCGATTGGGTGCGGGCGCATCTGGAGCGGTATCGCCGGGACAACAACGCCACCATTCTGCTCGCCTCGCACAACATGCTCGAGGTCGAGCGGCTCTGCGACCGCGTCGTCATCATGAAGCGCGGCCGCATCGAGGACGACGATACGCCCGAGGCGATCATGGCCCGCTACAACCGCACCACGCTGGAGGAGGTGTTTCTGGACGTTGCCCGCGGCCGGGCAAACGGCGCGAAGGAGGCGGTGCGATGAGGGGGCTCCTATGTCGGTCCTCGTCATTCCGGGGCGCGCGAAGCGCGAGCCCGGAATCCATAACCACAGGCCGCTGTAGTCGGGCGAGGCGGTCAACTCCGTGTCTTCGCCAAATTCGATCCTGTGGCTATGGATCCCGGGCTCGCGACTTCGTCGCGCCCCGGGATGACAAGCTCCTCCTGGGTACGCGGCGTCGATATGAATGACCTCTCCTTCGCCCGCGGCATCTCCGTCCACCGCATCGGCGCGATGATCCTGCGCTATTGGTATCTGCTGCTGTCGTCCTGGCCGCGGCTGCTCGAGCTGCTCTATTGGCCGGCGCTGCAGGTCATCACCTGGGGCTTTCTCCAATATTACATCGCCGAGAACGCCAACTTCTTTGCGCGCGCCGGCGGCACGCTGATCGGCGCCGTCATCCTCTGGGACATCCTGTTCCGCGGCCAGCTCGGCTTCTCCATCTCCTTCCTGGAGGAGATGTGGGCGCGCAACATCGGCAATCTCATGATGAGCCCGCTGCGGCCGATCGAGTTTCTGCTGTCGCTGATGGTCATGAGCCTGATCCGGCTTGCGATCGGGATCATTCCGATGACGCTGCTTGCGCTGTTCCTGTTTCACTTCAACGTCTATGCCCTTGGCCTGCCGCTGATCGCGTTCTTCTGCAATCTGATCTTCACGAGCTGGTCGGTCGGCATCTTCGTCTCGGGCCTCGTGCTGCGAAACGGCCTCGGCGCCGAGAGCATCGTCTGGACCTTGATGTTCGCGATCCTGCCGCTCGCCTGCGTCTACTATCCCGTCAGCGTGTTGCCGGTCTGGCTGCAATACGTCGCCTGGGCGCTGCCGCCGACCTATGCCTTCGAGGGAATGCGCGCGCTCTTGATCGAGCAAACCTTTAGGAGCGATCTGATGCTGGAGGCGTTGCTCATCAACGCCGTCCTTTTGGTTGCATCATTTGGGGCATTCCTTGCCCTTTTGCGCAGCGCAAAGCGGCACGGCTCGCTGCTGTCTGGCGGTGAATAACGTCACTTTTCCGTGGATTCAGGCTGATTTAGCCGTACCGGGCACGTAGATGTACGGAACCATGCATTGACGCATTATTGCGCATTCGGCAGTATGCTGCGATGCGAAGAGGATTATAATATGCCTATTGGTGAGTTTGGCGGCGCGCCGCCCCTGGCGGCAGAAGGCAGTCCGGTCCTGACGACGCCGATGTACTGGATGTACGAGATGGCGCACGCCTCTCTCAATCCGGCTCGTGCTGTCACCGACGCGACCAAGCTGCTGTTTCAGAATCCGCTCAATCCCTGGTCGCGCACCGAGGTCGGCAAGTCGGTCGCCGCGGCCTGCGAATTGTTCGAGCGCACCACGCGCCGCTACGGCAAGCCGGAATGGGGCCTCAACGACACCGAGGTCAACGGCATCCGCGTCCCGGTCGAGATCCGCTCGGTGTGGGAAAAGCCGTTCTGCAAGCTGCTCTACTTCGATCGCAAGTTCGCCCGTCCACTGCGCAGCCCGCAGCCGCGCGTGCTGATCGTGGCCCCGATGTCCGGCCATTATGCGACGCTGCTGCGCGGCACGGTCGAGGCCTTCCTGCCGGCGCATGAGGTCTACATCACCGACTGGGCCGATGCCCGCATGGTGCCCTTGAGCGATGGCCGCTTCGATCTCGACGACTACATCGACTATGTCATCGAGATGCTGCATGTGCTCGGCGGCAACACCCATGTGATGGCGGTGTGCCAGCCCTCCGTGCCCGTCGTCGCGGCGGTCTCGATCATGGAAGCGCGGCGCGATCCGTTCGTGCCGACCTCGATGACGCTGATGGGCGGCCCGATCGACACCCGCCGCAATCCGACTGCGGTGAACAACCTCGCGCAGGAGCGCGGTATCGACTGGTTCCGCAACCACGTCATCACCAAGGTGCCGTTCCCGCATCCGGGCATGATGCGCGACGTCTATCCGGGATTCTTGCAGCTCAACGGCTTCATCAGCATGAATCTCGACCGGCACATGGATGCCCACAAGCAGCTGTTTGCCCATCTGGTGAAGGGCGACGGCGACCTCGTCGACAAGCATCGCGACTTCTACGACGAATATCTCGCGGTGATGGATCTGCCGGCCGAGTATTACCTGCAGACCGTCGACACCGTGTTCGTGAAGCACGCGCTGCCCAAGGGCGAGATGACCCATCGCGGAACCCGCGTCGATCCTTCCAAGGTCAAGCGCGTCGCGTTGATGACGGTCGAAGGCGAGAACGACGACATCTCCGGTCTCGGTCAGACCGAAGCGACGCACACATTGTGCAGCGCGATTCCCGACCATCGCCGCGTTCATTACGTCCAGAAGGGCGTCGGACATTACGGCGTGTTCAACGGATCGCGATTCAAGTCGGAGATCGTGCCGCGGATTCACGACTTCATGGTTTCGGCTGCGAATCCTGCATCGTTGCAGGCGCTCGCGGCCGAATAACCCTGAATTTCGGCTTTCCCGCCGAAATTTCGGCCCCTGCCAAGGCTTCCGGCAGGGGCAAGTTCCCGCCAGATTCGCGGTATTTAGGTAGCCTTATAGGAGTGAGTCTACCCTCACCCCTTGGGGGTGTCGCATGCGTCCAGCGGGGGCGAAAAAAGCCGGTTCCAACCCCAGTCTGTAGGGTCTCCCGGACGCCTGACCGCTGTATATTGGGCAAATGATTTGTTTTTGCGCCGAGCGCTTTCCCTGGCGGCGGTTATGGCAGAATCCGGGCGACCTCCTGCCCCCCGGACTGACAGACATGGCCACCCGCGCACTCCTTTATCGTCGGCCCCACGAACCAAAGACCCTCGTCATCACCCACGGATCGCAATTTTTTGCGATTCGGCTGCGTCGGCACCGCCGCGCGCGCCGCTACACGCTCAGAATTCATCCGAGCGACCGCGAAGCCATTCTCACCATGCCGCCGCGCGGCACGCTCGCCGAAGCAAAAGACTTCGCACAGCGTCACGGTGCGTGGATTGCCGCGCGTCTCGGCCGCTTGCCGAAGGCCGCGCCGTTCCAGCCGGGCACGGTGATACCGCTGCGCGGCACGGCGCATCGCATCGTTCATCGCGCCGGTCAGCGCGGCACGGTGTGGACCGAGATGCGCGACAGCGGTGAGCGCATTCTCTGCGTCGCCGGCGGCCTCGAGCATGTCGACCGCCGCGTCAGCGATTTCCTCAAGCGCGAGGCGCGCCGCGACCTGCAGCGCTCGGCGGAAGCCTACGCCGGCGAGCTCGGCGTCAGGGTCAAGCGGCTCTCGATCCGTGATCAGTCCAGCCGCTGGGGCTCCTGCACCTCGGCCGGCTCGCTGTCGTTCTCCTGGCGCCTGATCCTCGCCCCGCCCTTCGTGCTCGACTACCTCGCCGCGCACGAGGTCGCCCATCTCGTTGAGATGAACCATTCTGCGCGCTTCTGGCGCGTCTGCGGCAAGGTCTGCCCGTCGATGGAGCGCGCCAAGAAGTGGCTCGACACCTATGGGAATGACCTGCACCGGTATGGTGTGGAGGATTAGGGTTCAATCACGCTGTCTTTTATGAAGACAGGCGACGACAGCGCAAATACGCGCAACTGCCTCCACATCGTCATTGCGAGCGCAGCGAAGCAATCCAGCCTCTTTCCGCGGAGGGATTCTGGATTGCTTCGCTTCGCTCGCAATGACGGAGGATGACGCGACATCAGCGCGTCTCGCTCGATTTTCGCCACACTTCGCGAGGATTGCGCCGTCTGCCCGATTAACCCCGTCGCATCAAATGCTTCGAGCGATCCACCCCGCGTCGCGCCGGACGTCGCGTTCTACTGTGCATGGGGTTGTTTTCGCAGTTTTTGTTGTGAGGCCCCGAATGGCCTCAGCCTGCGGCTACCGATTCCCGCCGAACAGCCGATCCATCAGCCAGCCATCGAGCCCGGCGGCTGCCTCGGGCCGCACATTGGCGCGCGTCGGAGGCGGCGGGCGATAGCCGCCGGCGTTCGCTTGTGGCGGAGCCGCCGGGGTCGGCGGCGACACCTGCGAGGCCGCCTGCGCGAGGTTCGATAGGCCCCAGCCGCTCGGCGAGCTCGGCAAGGCTGCCACTGGCACGCCCTCGTGCGCGGTCTTCATGAAGCGCGACCAGACTTCCACCGGCAGGCCGCCGCCGGTCGCCTTCTTGGTCGGCGAGTTGTCGTCGTTGCCGAGCCAGACGCCGGTGACGAGGTTCGCGGTGTAGCCGATGAACCAGGCGTCGCGGTAATCCTGGCTGGTGCCGGTCTTGCCGGCGGCCGGCCAGCCCGGGATCTCCGCCTTCTTGGCGGTGCCCGATATCAGCGTCTCCCGCATCATCGCATTCATCATGCCGACATAGCGGGGGTCGATGACCTGGTTACGCTCCTCCGGCTGGCGCATGTAGAGCAGCTTGCCGCTCAGCGTCCTGATCCGCGTCACGACATGCGGCGCCACCGCGAGGCCGCCATTGGCGAACGGCGCATAGGCGCCGACCAGCTCGACGACGGAAACTTCGGAGGTGCCGAGCGCGATCGAGGCGTTGGGCTCGAGTTTTGAGGAGATGCCGAGCCGGTGCGCGGTGCGCACCACGTTCTTCGGCCCGACCTCGAGGCCGAGGCGGATGGCGACCGTGTTGAGCGACATCGCCAGCGCCTGCGTCAGCGTCACCGCGCCGAAATATTCATGGGTGTAGTTCTCAGGTCTCCAGCCCTTGACCTCGATCGGCGCATCCTGGCGCATCGTATCGGGCGTCAGCCCCTGCTCGAGCGCGGTGAGGTACACGAACGGCTTGAACGAGGAGCCCGGCTGGCGCCTGGCGGTGACTGCGCGGTTGTACTGGCTGTCGGAATAGTTCCGACCGCCCACCATGGCGCGGACGGCGCCATCGGGCGTCATCGCCACCAGCGCGCCCTGGCTGACGTTGAACTTCACGCTCTTGGCCGCGAGCTCGTCGATGATGGCGGCTTCGGCGACGCTCTGCAGCTTCGGATCGATCGTGGTCTCGACCTTGATGCTCTCGTCGATCTGGCCGACCAGATCGTCCAGCACCTCGCCGATCCAGTCGGCGACGTAGTTCACCGTGCCGGCGCCCGCCGGCTTCACGTTGTAGGAGGGATGGCCGATCGAGGCCTTCGCCTGCGCGTCGGTGATGAACTTCGCATCCGCCATCGCTGCGAGCACGATCTGCGCCCGCGCTTCGGCGCCTTCTGGATTGCGGTTCGGGGCAAGGCGGGACGGCGACTTGACGAGGCCGGCCAGCATCGCGGCTTCCGCGACCGTCACGTTCTTCGCCGACTTGCCGAAATATTTCTGCGCCGCTGCCTCGACGCCGTAGGCGCCGGAGCCGAAATAGACGCGGTTGAGATAGAGCTCCAGGATCTCGTCCTTGGAGTGCTTGCGCTCCAGCCAGATCGCGAGCTCCACCTCCTGCAGCTTGCGCTGGATGGTGCGCTCCTGGGTCAGGAACAGGTTTTTCGCGAGCTGCTGCGTCAAGGTCGAGCCGCCCTGCGACACGCCGCGATGGAGGACGTTGGTGACCAGCGCGCGCAGGATGCCGACCGGATCGATGCCGAAATGCGAATAGAAGCGGCGGTCCTCGATGGCGATGAACGCCTTCGGCAAAAACGGCGGCAGATCCTTCAGCGCGACATTGGCGCCGGCCATCTCGCCGCGCTGCGCCAGAATGCTGCCGTCGATGCCGACGATCTGGATCGTCGGTGGGCGTTTTGGAATCTCCAGCGACTGGATCGGCGGCAGATGCGCGCCGACATAGATCACGACGCCGATCACGGCGATGACGCCCCACAGGCTCAGCACCGCGCCCCAATAGACCAGGCGGCCGAGGCCGGCACCGAAACGCGACTTCGATCGCCGCTTGGCGCCGCTGCGGCCGGCTGGCGCTTTGCGCTCGCGCGGCGGCTCGTCGCCGGCATCCTCGCTCTTGCGCTTGGCGGATGGTTTGCCAGATTTCTTCGGCTTGTCGTCGCCGCCGGGAACGCGGTCCGCCGCGGTCAGGCGCAGATCGGCGAGCGCCGCGGGCAAGCCGAACAGCGGCTCCTTCCGCGCACCCTTTTTCTTTCCCCACGCCATACGCCAAACGCCCGGTCAGCCCGCCCCGCCGAGACGCTAGCGGTCGCTGTTTAAGGCCGGGTTACCCCGGCGTTAACGCGCGATTAGGAGATGCGGCATTCGCCGGCCGCAGTTCCGCTTCCGGCATGCCGGAGCTAGGATCGCCCGCGTCAGTAAAAAGAGGGAGCGCCATGGGCCATATCGATCCGACCAAGGAGATCTTCGCGCAATTCCGGGAGAACGATCGCCCGGGCCCGATCCACATGCTCAACCTGGTCCGCCTGCGCAAAGAGGCTGCCTATCCCGACGGACGCAAGGCCAGCGGCGCGGAAGCCTATGCGGCCTATGGCCGCGAAAGCGGCCCGGTGTTCGAACGTCTCGGCGGCCGCATCGTCTGGCAGGGCAAATTCGAGCTGATGCTGATCGGCCCGCAGGAGGAGCGCTGGGACCATTGCTTCATCGCCGAATATCCGAGCGTCGCCGCCTTCGTCGAGATGATCCGCGACCCCGTCTATCGCGAGGCGGTGAAGCACCGCCAGGCCGCTGTCGAGGATTCGCGTCTGATCCGGCACGCCGTGCTGCCGGTCGGGAAGAATTTTGGGGAGATACCGACTTGAGTTCGTAGGGTGGGCAAAGCGCCGGGTGCGCGAATGCGCATCCCGGGGCGTGCCCACCATGTCCGTCGCGGAGAAGATGGTGGGCACGACGCTTGCGCGTCTTTGCCCACCCTACGAAAAGGTTCTCTCCTCGCCTAGCCCGACGGACCAGTGTCCTCGATGATCGGTCCGAACAGCTCCCAGCGTTCGCCGTTGAACTTCATCATCTGCATCTGCTTGTTGACGCGATAGTCGTTCGCGCCGGTGTTGATCTTGATGCCGGGCAGCCCCAGGCTCGGTACGAAGCCCTTGATATTGGCGGCCTGCTTCATGACGTTCTCGCGCGTCAGATCGTCGCCGCATTGCTTCAAGACCTGCACCAGCAGCTCGGCGACCGAATAGGCGTAGGTGTTGACGGTGTTGAGCTTGTCGCCTTCCGGAAAATACTTGTCCATGAAGGCGAAGAAGGCCTTCACGCCCGGATCATCCTTCCACTGGGGATCGCCCGGATCCTTGCCGTAGTTGGTCGAGATGATGCCCTTGGAGATGTCGAGGCCGGCCGGCTTCAGCGTCGCCGACACCGGGCTCGCATTGATGTCGAGGATGTGCACGGGAGTCCAGCCGAGGTCGGCGAGCTTCTTGATCGCCTGCGCCGCGAATTTCGGCGTCGAGGCGTCATAGAACAGATCGACGCCCATCGACTTCAGCTTGACCACCTGCGAGTCGACGGTCGGGTCGGTTACCTCATACGAGACCTCGCCGACGATCATGCTGGCGGCCTTGTCGCCGAGGCCGCTCTTGAGGCCGGCGAGATAGTCGCGGCCCATATCGTCGTTCTGGTAGAGCACGCCGATCTTGGCGTTGGGATGATTGGCGAGAATGTATTTTGCGTAGATCCGTCCCTCGGACACGTAGTTCGGATTGTAGGCCATGGTCCAGGGATAGTTCTGCGGATCGTTGAAGCGGGCGGCGCCGGTCGAGGCGAGCAGCTGCGGCACCTTCTTGCCGTTGAGGTATTTCTGCACGGCGGCGTTCGCGGCTGTGCCGATCAGCTGGAAGGTGAAGAGCACCTCGTCGCCTTCGACGAGCTTGCGCACCTGCTCCACGGTCTTCGGCGGCGAATAGGCGTCGTCATATTGGATCAGGTTGATCTTGCGGCCGTTGATGCCGCCCTGATCGTTGATCATCTTGAAGTACGCGGCCTGGGTCTTGCCGATATTGGCATAGACGGAATAGGCGCCCGAGAACGGCACGGTCTGGCCGACCTTGATCTCGGTGTCGCTTGCGCCGGTGTCGTATTTCTTCTGGGCGAGGGCCTGGCTGGTCGAGACTGCGACAGCGAACGCCGCCGTGGCCGCTATGAAGGCTCTGCGATTGTTCATGTTGGTTCGTTCCTCCTGACGGAATTTTAGGCCGATGGTCTTTCTCAAACGGTCGCCATCGCTGCGAAGATTGTGGAGGAAGGTTCGCCGCAGCGCAAGGATCGCGGCGCTGCGCCGTAGCGTCTCAGGCGAGAAACATTGCAATCAGCGCGATTGCCGCCGGCAGCGCCTGCACCATCAGGATCCGCGTGCTGACGGTCGCCGCGCCATAGGCGCCGGCCGCGATCACGCAGAGCAGGAAGAATACCTTGATCTGGAACGCGAAGGCCGGGTTGCCGTGGACGAGGCCCCAGACCAGGCCGGCCGCGAGAAAGCCGTTATAGAGGCCCTGATTGGCGGCCAGCACCTTGGTGATCTCGGCCTTCTCGGGCGAATTCCGAAACACCTTCAGGCCCAGCGGCTTGTCCCAGAGAAACATCTCCAGGGCCAGGAAGAAGACGTGCAGCGCGGCGACCAGCGCCACCAGGACATTGGCGATCAGGATCAAGGTGAGCTCCCCCAAAGCATCAGCTTTCGGGTGGACGTTAGCACGGCCGCCATGGCAAGTGCGATCGATGTGTTTCGCTCCCCTGGTGCCGCATGCCCATCCGATCAACCAAGATGCCTGAACGCTTCGGCCTCGATCGCCTGGCGACGCCGATCGGGATCGCGCTGCTGGTCACCGATGCCGAGGGCAAGCTGCGGGCGCTCGACTGGCATGATTACGAGCATCGGATGCGCGAGCTATTGCGCCTGCATTACGGGACGGTCGACCTCGACGATCGGCCGGCGCCGGCAGAGATGCGCACCGCGCTGTCGGGCTATTTCGAAGGCGAGCTCGACCAGCTCTCCGGGATCGCGTGGCGCACCGCCGGCACGCCGTTCCAGCAGAAGGTCTGGACCGCGCTCGCGCAAATTCCCGCCGGCATCACGCTGAGCTACGGCGCGCTCGCCGCAACCATCGGCATGCCCAACGCGATTCGCGCCGTCGGCCACGCCAACGGCTCCAACCCGATCAGCGTGGTGCTGCCCTGTCACCGCCTGATCGGTGCGGACGGCTCGCTGGTGAAATACGGCGGTGGCCTCGCGCGCAAGCGCTGGCTGCTGCGGCACGAGGGCGTGGAGGTTTGAAGACGCAACGCGCCAACTCCTCCACTCGTCATTCCGGGGCGCGCGAAGCGCGAACCCGGAATCCATTCACCGGCACTGTCGGTGTTGCTTGATGGATTCCGGGTTCGCCGCTGCGCGGCGCCCCGGAATGACGGCGAGAGTCACGCCGCCGGCTGCACCGCCTTGTCGCCGGCCATCACATGGGTCAGCGCGCTCTTGATCGCGGCCTGGCGCGTCGGCGCATTGATCTGCGCGCCCAGGAGGTCGGTGACGTAGAACACGTCGCGCGCGCGCTCGCCGAAGGTCGCCACATGGGCCGAGGCGATGTTGAGGTTGAGCTTCGAGATCGCGGTGGTCAGCTCGTAGAGCAGGCCGGGGCGGTCGAGCCCGGAGACCTCGATCACGGTGTAGCGATCGGACCATTGGTTGTTGATGGTCACCTCCGGCTCGATCACGAACGGCCTTGCCTTGCTGCGCACGGTGCGCCGCGCCACCACTTCCGGCAGGCGCAGCTTGCCCTCCAGCACGTCCTCGATCATCTCGCCGATGCGCGTGGCGCGCCGTCCCTCGTCCTCGTCGCGGTCGTATTCCCTAGAGATCGAGATCGTGTCGAGCGCACGGCCGTCGGTCGTGGTGTAGATCTGGGCGTCGACGATGTTGGCGCCGGCGGAGGCGCAAGCGCCGGCGATGATCGACAGCAGCCAGGGATGGTCGGCGGCGAAGATCGTCAGCTCGGTGACGCCGCGCACCTCGTCGAACCCGACATTGATCGCGAGCTTGTGGCCGGCCTGCTCGCTGGAGCGGACGAAGCGGGCGTGACGGATTTTTCGCGGCAGCTCGACCTTGAGCCAATAGGCCGGATAGTGCCGGCCGATATAGGCGTCGAGCTCGTCCTTCGGCCATTCGGCGAAGGCCATGCGGAACTCGGTGTGCGCAACGGCGAGGCGCTTGCCGCGGTCGACTTCCGAGAAGCCGCCGGTCAGCACCGGCTCGGTCTCGTAGTACAGCGAGCGCAAGAGCTGCGCCTTCCAGCCGTTCCACACGCCCGGGCCAACGCCGCGGATGTCGGCGGTGGTCAGGATGGTCAGGAGCTTCATCTGCTCCACCGACTGCACCACGGCGGCGAAATTCTCGATGGTCTTGCGATCGGATAGGTCGCGCGACTGCGCGACCGTGGACATCGTCAGGTGCTCCTCGATCAGCCAGGCCACGAGCTCGGTGTCGGCCGGGCTGAAGCCGAGCCGCGCGCAGAGCCGCCGCGCCACCTTGGCGCCGGCGATGGAGTGGTCCTCGGGCCGGCCCTTGGCGACGTCGTGCAGCAGCGTTGCGATGTAGATCACCGCGCGGTGCTCGGGCCGGATCTTGCGGAACAGGTCGCTCGCCAGCGCGAACTCCTCGATGCCGCCGCGCTCGATGTCCTGCAGGAAGCCGATGCAGCGGATCAGGTGCTCGTCGACGGTGTAGTGATGATACATGTTGAACTGCATCATCGAGACGATCTTGCCGAAGGCGCGAATGAAGTGGCCGAGCACGCCGGTCTCGTTCATCCGCCGCAGCACGATCTCGGCATTGTCGGAGGTCAGGATCTCCATGAACAGCCGGTTGGCCTCGGGATTTTCGCGCAAGCCCGCGTTGATCAGGCCGAGCGAGCGCGTCACGTCGCGCATCGCGTCCGGGTGGAAGGCGAGGTTGTTCTTCTGCGCGAGGCGGAAGATGCGGATCAGATTGACCGGGTCGTGCTTGAACACGTCGGGCGCGGCGACGTTGATGCGGTTGTTGTCGACGATGAAGTCGTCGCTGTCGGGGACGCGCCGCTTCACCGCGGTCGGTCGCAGCCGCGCCATCACCCGGCTCAGCACCGGCGCGGGCTTGGCCTGCTGGTCCTCGAGCTTGGCGCAGAGGATGGCGGTGAGGTTGCCGACTTCCTTGGCGACCAGGAAGTAGTGCTTCATGAAGCGCTCGACGTCCTGCATGCCCGGATGCGAGGTGTAGCCGAGACGTATCGCGATCTCGCGCTGGAGATCGAAGGACAGGCGCTCCTCGGCGCGGCCAGAGTAGAAGTGCAGATTGCAGCGCACCGACCAGAGGAAGTCGGCGCAGCGGCGGAAGGTGCGATATTCCTGCGCGTCGAACACGCCGCGCCCGACCAGCTCGTGGGTATCGCGCACGCGGTAGACGTATTTGGCGATCCAGAACAGCGTGTGCAGGTCGCGCAAGGCCCCCTTGCCGTCCTTGACGTTGGGTTCGACCAGATAGCGCGACTGGCCGCCGCGGCGATGTCGCTCCTCGCGCTCGGCGAGCTTTGCGGTGACGAATTCGGACGCGGTGCCCTGCACCACCTCCTTGTCGAAGCGCTCGACCAGCTCGTCATAGAGCGGCTTGTCGCCGGTGAGGAAGCGCGTCTCCAGGATCGCGGTACGGATCGTCATGTCGCCCCGCGCCTGCCGGATCGATTCGTCGACCGAGCGCGTGGCGTGACCGACCTTCAGTCCCATGTCCCAGAGGCAATAGAGGATGGCTTCGGCGACCTGCTCGCCCCAGGCGGTCTGCTTGTAGGGCAGGATGAAGAGCAGATCGATGTCCGATTCCGGGGCCATCAGGCCGCGGCCGTAGCCGCCGGTCGCCACCACCGCCATGCGCTCGGCACCGCTCGGGATCGGCGAGCGGTAGAGATGGCGCGTCGCGGCCGAATACAGGATGCGGATGATCTCGTCCTGCACGTGGCACAGCCGCTCGGCGCAGCGGCGGCCGTGGCGGTCCTTCAGAAGGATCGCCTGCGCGGCGGCGCGCGCCGCGATCAGCTCGGCCTTGAGCAATTGCGCCATCGCCGTGCGGAACGCGTCCTCGCGCCCCTCGTGCTTCTCGGCGAGCGCATCGACCGCGGCGGTGATCCGCGCGGTATCGAAGCGATCGTCCACCTGTGGCTTCTGCTCAGTCGCGACGCTGTCCATGTCTCACCGGATATAAGAGGTGACAGGCGCTGTCACCCGCCATTCTCTGCCAATAGGCGTTCCATGCTGGAAAGCTGCGGCTTCGGGCAAATCTGTTCTCGGCCGGCGCGCTTTCGGAGGGCGGATTTTCTCGTTGACCTCTAGATATAACTCATTGAAAAACAATGAAGTTTTCAGGAGGGCGAGCATGGCTGGGATTGCACGAATTATTGTTCTGGCGGGAGCTTTGGCACTCGCATTGACCCAAGCGGCCAGGGCGGCTGACCCGCTCAAGGAAATCCGCATCGACTGGGCGACCTACAATCCGGTGTCGCTGGTGCTGAAGCAGAAGGGGCTCCTGGAGAAGGAGTTCGCCAAGGACGGTATCACCGTCACCTGGGTGCAGTCGGCCGGCTCCAACAAGGCGCTCGAATTCCTCAACGCCGGCTCGATCGATTTCGGCTCGACCGCGGGCTCGGCGGCGCTGGTCGCCCGCATCAACGGCAACCCGATCAAGTCGATCTACGTCTATTCGCGCCCCGAATGGACCGCGCTGGTGACCGGCAAGGAGTCCAAGATCGCCGGCGTTGCCGACCTCAAGGGCAAGCGCGTTGCGGTCACGCGCGGCACCGACCCGCACATCTTCCTGGTGCGCGCACTGCTCGGTGCGGGCCTCACCGAGAAGGACATCACGCCGGTGCTGCTCCAACACGCCGACGGCAAGACCGCGCTGATCCGCGGCGACGTCGATGCCTGGGCTGGGCTCGATCCGATGATGGCGCAGGCCGAGGTCGAGGAGGGCGCCAAGCTGTTCTATCGCAAGGCCGACGCCAACACCTGGGGCATCCTCAATGTGCGCGAGCAGTTCCTGAAGGATCATCCCGACATCGCGCGCCGCGTCCTCGCGGTTTACGAGGAGGCGCGCAAATATTCGCTGGCGAATTACGACGAGCTGAAGAAGACCTTCATCGCGGTGACGAAGCTGCCCGAGGCCGTGGTCGACAAGCAGCTCAAGGAGCGCACCGAGCTCACCCACAGCCGCATCGGCGCGCCGCAGCGCGAGTCGATCCTCGCCGCAGGCCTTGCGCTCCAGCAGGCCGGCGTCATCGATGCCAAGGTCGACGTCAAGGCGACGCTGGATGCATTGATCGACGACCAGGTTCCGCTGCCGACGAATTGATTTCTCTCTTACCCTCCCCTGGAGGGTCCCTGGAGGGGGAGGGTCGATCGCGCGCAGCGCGAGCGGGGTGGGGTGACGGTCTCTCCGCAACGAACAGTGTCCGTGTGGAGAGATCACCCCACCCCGACACGCAATCTCGCTTCGCTCGATCGCGTGCCGACCCTCCCCCTCCAGGGGAGGGTAAGGGGCACCCTTGCATTCCCCCACCAGACGCGCTTCCTACCGGCCATGATCTCCGACGCGCCAGTGCTGCAACAATCATCGGAACCAGCCGAGAGCGCCGCCGCTCCTTCGCGGCTGTTGCGTTACGCGCGGCCGCTGCTGGGCGTGGTGCTGCCGCTGACGCTCGCGTTGGGCTGGGAGCTCGTGGTGTGGCTCGGCTGGTCCAACGGGCGCCTGGTGCCCCCGCCTTCGCGCGTGTTTGCTACCATTACCGAGCTCGCCCGTTCCGGCGAGCTGGTCCGCCACATCACGGCAACGCTGGGGCGCGTCTCGCTCGGCTTCGCCTTTGGCGTGGTCGCGGGCACGCTGTTAGGTGCCATCTCCGGTTACTGGTCGCTGGCGCGCCGGCTGCTCGATCCGACGGTGCAGGCGTTGCGCGCGATTCCCTCGCTCGCCTGGGTACCGCTGTTCATCCTCTGGCTCGGCATCTTCGAGACCTCGAAGATCGCGCTGATCGCGGTCGGCGTGTTCTTCCCGGTCTATCTCGGCGTCATGGGCGCCATCCTCTCGGTCGACCGCAAGATCGTCGAGGTCGGCCGCACCTATCGCCTGTCGGGACCCGCAATGATCCGCCGCATCCTGCTGCCGGCGGTGCTGCCGGCCTATGTCGTATCCTTGCGCGTCGGTCTTGGCCTCGGCTGGATGTTCGTGGTCGCAGCCGAATTGATCGGCGCCTCCGAAGGGCTCGGTTATCTCCTGCTCGACGGCCAGCAGCTCGGCAAGCCCGCGCAGATCCTGGCCGCCATCGTCATCTTCGCCATCCTCGGCAAGCTCACCGACTGGCTGATCGAGCTTGCCGCCGCACCGTTCCTGCGCTGGCAGGACGCCTTCGGGCGGGCAAAGGGAGCTTGAGGCGATGCTGGCGCTCGACCGGGTCAGCAAGACCTATCCCAACGGCGTCGAGGCGCTGGCGCGCTTCTCGGCCGAGATCAGGCAAGGCGAGATCATCGCCATTATCGGCGGCTCCGGCTGCGGCAAATCAACATTGTTGCGCGCCATCGCCGGCCTTGACCGCGCCAGCTCGGGCACGGTGACGCTCGACGCCGAGGCGATCGCCTCGCCGCATGCCAAGATCGGCATCATCTTCCAGGAGCCGCGGCTGCTGCCCTGGCTCAGCGTCGCCGACAATATCGGCTTCGGCCTTGCCGGCCTGCCCGCGGCCGAGCGGCGCGAGAAGGTGGCGCGTGCGCTCGCGCGCGTCGGCCTCGCTGATAAGGCGCAGGCCTGGCCGCGCGAGCTGTCGGGTGGGCAGGCGCAGCGCGTTGCGATCGCGCGGGCGCTGGTGCCGCAGCCGGAGGTGCTGCTGCTCGACGAGCCGTTCTCCGCGCTCGATGCGTTCACCCGCAGGGATCTCCAGGATCACCTGCTCGACCTCTGGGCCGATACGCGGCCGACCTTGATCCTCGTTACGCATGACGTCGACGAGGCCGTGGTGCTGGCCGACCGCGTGCTGGTGATGCGGCCGCGACCGGGCCGGCTGTTCGATCAGATCGAGATCAATCTCGGCCGGCCGCGCGACCGCAATTCGCCGCTGTTCGAGAATTTCAAGCGCAGTGTGCTGACGTCACTCGACCGGTCGCTCGACCGCAGCGTGCCCGACCGCGACGCAACCCAGGGTCCCGGTCAGGCCATGTGGTGGTGACAATCTCGCCGCGAGCCGGTACATCGGCAGGCATCATATTCCGGGAGAGAACGAGATGGACGCCGCAGAGCTGCGCCAGATGCAGGCCCCGATCAAGGAGCGTTACAAGGCCGATCCCAAGGCTGCGCTGATCACGCTGAAAGCCAAGGGCTCCACCGATAGCGAAGGCATCGCCTGCAAGGTCGAGACCGGCCGCGCCATCGCAACGGCTGGTCTGCACCCCGCCACCGGCGGCTCCGGCCTCGAACTCTGCTCCGGCGACATGCTGCTCGAAGCCCTGGTCGCCTGTGCCGGCGTCACGCTGAAATCGGTCGCGACCGCAATCGAGGTGCCCTTGAAGACCGGCAACGTCTATGCCGAGGGCGATCTCGACTTCCGCGGCACACTCGGCGTCGACAAGGAGACGCCGGTCGGCTTCGCCGAGATCCGCTTGCGCTTCGAGGTGGACACGTCAGCGCCGCAGGACAAGCTCGATCTGCTGCTCAAGCTCACCGAGCGCTATTGCGTGGTCTATCAGACCATCAAGAACGGCCCGAAAGTTTCGGTGTCGATGCAGCGGATGTGAGGACGCAGGTCGTCATCCCACCAATTGGCGTCGTCCCGGGGCGCGCCGCTTGGCGCGAGCCCGGGACCCATAACCCCAGGCCGTCGTGATTTCGGGCGGTCGTTGCTCCAGCTCTCAAGATCATTACGGCCTGTGGCTATGGATTCCGGGCTCGCGCTTCGCGCGCCCCGGAATGACAGACAGAATGCCCCTCGACCTCCACGTCCTCCTCTTCCTCTTCCTGCGCATGGCGATCGCGGCGGCGTTCGTGGTGACGGCGTCGATCATCACCGAACGCTCGGGGCCGGTGATCGGCGCGCTGATCGCGACCCTGCCGGTGTCGGCGGGGCCGTCCTACGTCTTTCTTGCGATCGACCACGACGCCGCTTTCATCGCGCAGGGCGCGCTGGCGAGCCTGCCGGTCAATGCGGCGACGATCTTCATGTGCCTCACTTACGTCGTGCTGTCGCAGCGGCACACTCTCGTGGTGAGTTGCGGAAGCGCTTTCGCGGTGTGGATCGGGATGGCCTCGATCATCCGCCAGTTCGACTGGACGCTCACCGCGGGGCTTGCCGCCAATCTGATCGCATTCGGCATCTGCATTCCACTGCTCGCGCGCTATCGCCATGTGAAGATGCCGCTGGTGACGCGCCGCTGGTACGACGTGCCGATGCGCGCTGCGCTGGTTGCGACCCTCGTCGCCATCGTGGTGTCGACATCGAGCTGGGTCGGTCCCCGCATCAGCGGCATCATCGCACTCTTTCCTGTGGTGTTCTCCAGCATCATGGTGATCCTGCATCCGCGCATCGGCGGACCGCCGACCGCCGCCGTGCTCGCCAACTCCGCCTGGGGCCTGCTCGGGTTTGGCATGGCCATCGCCGTCCTGCACGTTGCAGTCGTGTGGTTCGGTTCCGCCGTCGGCTTGTGCGTCGCACTCGGGACCTGCGTGGCCTGGAATCTGACGCTGTGGTGGCGTGGACGCAGAAGGCTGCGCATCGAAACGTAAGCTTTGGTACGGGACCTTTGCGGTGCTCAGCCGGTAGTTCTGCGGTGTTCGACTGCGCGTTTCCGATAATGTCGTTAATTTAATCTTTGTGTCTTGACCCTACGCTTGCTCGTCAGCTGTCGCGACGGCCCGTTGGATAACGGGGCTAGAGTTCCATCAGTTCGAAAGTCGTAAACGACGAGCGAAAGCTTCGAGCGCAAGCGCGACGCTGCGCGCCAATAATGATTTCTCAGCGAGGAGACACCTGAATGTTCGGCCGTAAGTCCCACAGTGATGCACAGGCGCGGCTCGATGCCATCGGTCGTTCGCAGGCGATGATCGAATTCAAACTTGATGGGACGATCATCACGGCGAACAAGAATTTTCTCGACGCGCTCGGCTATCGGCTCGAGGAGATCCAGGGCAAGCATCACTCGATGTTCGTGCCGGCCGACCAGCGCGACAGCGCCGAGTACAAGGCGTTCTGGGCCGCATTGAATCGTGGCGAGTATCAAGCGCGCGAGTTCAAGCGAATCGCGAAGGACGGCCACGAGGTCTGGATCGAAGCATCCTACAATCCGGTGCTCGACGGCGACGGCAAGGCGGTGATGGTCGCCAAGATCGCGACCGACATCACCGAGAAGAAGATCCGGAGCATGACGGAGGCCTCGAAGATCGCCGCCAGCAGCCGTGCCCAGGCCGTCATCGAGTTCAAGCTCGACGGCACCATCGTCACCGCCAACGAGAATTTCTGCAAGGCGCTCGGCTATTCGCTCACCGAGATCCAGGGCAAGCATCACAGCTTGTTCGTGGCCGAGGCTGACCGCAACGGCGCTGCCTATCGCGAATTCTGGGCCAAGCTCAACCGCGGCGAATTCCAGGCCGGCGAGTTCAAGCGTATCGGCAAGGGCGGCCGCGAGGTCTGGATCCTCGCTTCCTACAATCCGCTGCTCGACGAGAGCGGCAAGCCGTATGGAGTCGTCAAGTTCGCAACTGACGTCACTGCCGAGAAGCTGAAGACCGCCGATATCGCGGGTCAGATCGCGGCGATTGACAAGGCGTAGGCCGTGATCGAGTTCAACATGGACGGCACGGTCATCACGGCCAATGTCAACTTCCTGGGCGCACTCGGCTATTCGCTGGCCGAGATCAAGGGCAAGCATCACAGCATGTTCGTCGAGCCCAGTGAGCGCGACGGCGCCGCCTATCGGGAATTCTGGGCTGCGCTTGGTCGCGGTCAATACCAAGCGGGGGAATACAAGCGCATCGGCAAGGGCGGCAAGGACGTCTACATCCAAGCCTCCTACAACCCGATCTTCGATCTCAACGGCAAGCCGGTCAAGGTCGTGAAATATGCCACCGACACCACCAAGCAGGTGCTGGTCCGCATGGGTAACGAGCGCGTTCGCGGCATGATGGAATCGGTCGCCGCCGGCTCGGAGGAGCTCAACGCTTCGGTTCGGGAGATCTCTGAGGCCATGACCAAGTCGCGCGAGACCGCGATGAGCGCCGTGGACCAGGTCGCCGCGGCCGATGCCCAGGCCCAGCGCCTCACCGAAGCCGCGCAGGCGATGAGCGGCATCGTCGAGATGATCAACAGCATCACCGGCCAGATCAATCTGCTCGCGCTGAATGCCACGATCGAATCCGCCCGCGCCGGTGAAGCCGGCCGCGGCTTTGCCGTGGTGGCGTCCGAAGTGAAGAGCCTTGCCAACCAGGCCAAGCAGGCCACTGACAAGATCGGCCAGGAAATCGGCAGCCTCAACGGCATCTCGGGTGACGTCGTTAGCGCACTCGGCTCGATCAAGCAGGCGATCAACAACGTCAGCGAATACGTCACCTCGACCGCAGCGGCCGTCGAGGAGCAGAGCACGGTGACCAACGAGATGTCGACCAGCATGCAGCGCGCCGCCGCGGAAGCCGCGGCGATCGCGGCGCGGGCGTAGGCGGGCGTTTGGTTTTGTAGGGTGGGCAAAGGCGCGCCCTTCGCGCGCCGTGCCCACCATATCTCAGTTGTTACGCGTGGGCACGCTGCGCTTTGCCCACCCTACCGCACCATCACTGCTTCGGCAGCTTGGCCTTCAACGCATACAGCGCATCCAGCGCCTCGCGCGGCGACATCTCGTCGGGGTGCAGCGCCTTCACCGCCTCCATCAGCAGCTCCGCCTCGCTCGGCGGCGCGGCTTCACTGGCGGCGCGTGAGGGGACCGCGAACAGCGGCAGGTCGTCCACCAGCGCGCGCGCGGTCTGGCCGCGGTCCTGCGCCTCCAGCTTGGAGAGCACGGATTTGGCGCGCGTGATCACCGCCGGCGGCAGGCCGGCGAGTTTCGCCACCTGGATGCCGTAGGAGCGGTCGGCCGAGCCCGGCAGCACCTCGTGCAGGAACACGACATTGCCCTGCCATTCCTTCACCCGCACGGTCGCGTTGAACATGCGCGGCAGTTTTGCCGCGAGCGCGGTCAGCTCGTGATAATGCGTCGCGAACAGGGTGCGGCAGCGGTTGCTCTCGTGCAGATGCTCGATCGCGGCCCAGGCGATCGAGAGGCCGTCGAAGGTCGCGGTGCCGCGGCCGATCTCGTCGAGGATGACGAGCGAGCGCTCGCCGGCCTGGTTCAGGATCGCCGCGGTCTCGACCATCTCCACCATGAAGGTGGAGCGGCCGCGGGCGAGATCGTCGGCGGCGCCGACGCGCGAGAACAGGCGGTCGACGATGCCGATCCGCGCGCGCGTCGCCGGCACGAAGCTGCCGATCTGGGCCATCAAGGCAATCAGCGCGTTCTGGCGCAGGAAGGTCGATTTACCCGCCATGTTGGGACCGGTGAGCAGCCAGAGCTGGCCTGCCCCCACCCTACCCTCCCCCGCTTGCGGGGGAGGGTAGGGTGGGGGTACCGGCGACAGGTCGCAGGCATTGGCGATGAACGGCTCGCCGTTGCGCTTGAGCGCCTGCTCGACCACGGGATGGCGGCCGGCCTCGATCGCAAAGCTGAGCGAGCCGTCGACCTCGGGCCGCACATAGTTCTCGTCGACGGCGAGCTTGGCCAGCGACGTCGCGACGTCGAGCAGCGCGAAGCCTTGCGCCGCGGCGCGCAGATCGTCGCTGATCGCGAGCGCCTTGCCACAGAGCCGCTCGAAGATCTCGAGCTCGAGGCCGAGCGCACGGTCGCCGGCATTGGCGATCTTGGCCTCGATCTCGCCGAGCTCGGCGGTGGTGAAGCGCACCTGTCCCGCCAGCGTCTGGCGATGGATGAAGGTCGCGTTCAGCGGCGGCGACATCAGCTTGTCGCCGTGCTGGGCGGTGACCTCGACGAAATAGCCGAGCACGTTGTTGTGCCGGATCTTGAGGCCCTTCACGCCGGTGTCGTCGGCGTAGCGCGCCTGCATCGAGGCGACCACGAGGCGCGAGGCGTCGCGCAGGTTTCGCGCTTCGTCCAGCGCGGGCTCGTAGCCCTGGCGCACGAAGCCGCCGTCGCGCTTGATCAGCGGCAGCTGCTCGTCGAGCGCGCTGGCGAACTCGGCAGCAAGCTCGCGCGACGGCCGCTGCAGCGCCGCCATCACTGCCGCGATTTCCTGCGGCGGTTGATCCAGCTCGGAGAGCCGCGTCAACACCTGGTCGGCGGCGATGATGCCGTCGCGGATGCCGGCGAGGTCGCGCGGCCCGCCGCGGCCGACCGAGAGCCGAGCCAGAGCGCGCGACATGTCGGGCGCGCCGCGCAAGATGCTGCGGATGTCCTCGCGCGCAGCGGAATCGGCCACGAAGGCGCTGACCGCATCTAACCGCCGCGCGATCGCCGGCGCATCGGTCATGGGCGCGGCCAGGCGCTGCGCCAGCAGGCGCGAGCCCGCCGAGGTCACGGTGCAGTCGATGGCGTCGAGCAGCGAGCCGCGGCGTTCGCCGGCGAGCGTCCGCGTCAGCTCGAGATTGGCGCGCGTGGCCGGGTCGATCGCCATGGTCGCGCCCGAGGCCTCGCGCGCGGGCGGCGACAGCGGCGGATGCTTGCCGACCTGGGTGCGGTCGACATAGGTGACGGCAGCGGCCGCGGCGGTGGCTTCCAGGCGCGTCAGCTGCGCCAGCCCGTCCATGGTCGCGACGGCAAAGTAGTCGCACAGGCGCTTCTCGGCAGTGGCGCCGTCGAAGACGTCGCGGGTCAGCGGCGTCACCGCCGGCAGTTCGCGCAAGGTCTGGCCGAGCTCGTTGTCACTATAGAGCGCGTCGGTGACGATCGCCTCGTTCGGGTTGATGCGCGCCAGCGTCGCGGCGAGCTCGCCGCCCGAGACCTCGGTCACCATGAATTCGGCGGTCGAGATGTCGATCCAGGCAAGGCCGAAGCGGTCGCCGCCGGCGGAGGAGCGGGCGCGCGCGATCGCCAGCAGGTAATTGTTGGCACGCGCATCGAGCAGCGTGTCCTCGGTCAGCGTTCCCGGCGTGACCAGCCGCACCACGCCGCGGCGCATCACGCTCTTGTTGCCGCGCGCTTTCGCCGCCGCGGGATCCTCGGTCTGCTCGCAGACCGCGACCCGATGCCCGGCGCTGATGAGGCGATGCAGATAATCCTCGGCGCGCTCGACCGGCACGCCGCACATCGGGATATCCGCGCCCTGGTGCTTGCCGCGCTTGGTCAAGACGATGCCGAGCGTCCGCGAGGCGATCTCGGCGTCCTCGAAGAACAATTCGTAGAAGTCGCCCATCCGGTAGAACAGCAGCAAGCCCTGATGCGCTGCTTTGATCTCCAGATACTGCTCCATCATCGGCGTGACGCGCGCGGTAGCCTCGGCCTGCGGCGCGGGCGCTTCCTCGGGCGGCGGAACGGGTATCGGTTGTTGCATGGTCATGGGCGGCGCAACCTACAAAATTTCGGCACCTGCTCCTATCGCTTTGGCTGGGAAGCGGAGGTTTTCCACGTTGTCCGCAGTGGGAGCGAGATGGCGTCACATTCTCGGCCGTCATTCCGGGATGCGCCGCCAGGCGCAGGCCCGGAATCCATCGGGCCACGCGTCACGCGGACAAATGGATTCCGGGCTCGCGCCAAGTGGCGCGCCCCGGAATGACGTCTGCCCCGCGAAACCGTCAATTGACCTGCCGCAGGCGCCCTCCTAAAACTCCGCCGACATTGAAGAATTTGGCCGGATCGCGGCATTCAGGGAGAACAACGATGCGTGACGTCTTTATCTGTGATGCCGTGCGGACCCCGATCGGCCGTTTCGGCGGCTCGCTCGCCAAGGTGCGCGCCGACGATCTCGCCGCCGCCCCGATCAAGGCGCTGATGGCAAAACACCCCAAGCTCGACTGGGCGCAGGTGGATGAAGTGTTCTTCGGCTGCGCCAACCAGGCCGGCGAGGACAATCGCAACGTCGCGCGCATGGCGCTGTTGCTCGCAGGCCTGCCGGATTCGGTTCCCGGCCAGACCCTGAACCGGCTCTGCGCCTCCGGCCTCGATGCGGTCGGCGCCGCGGGCCGCGCCATCCGTTCCGGCGAGATCGAGCTTGCGATTGCTGGCGGCGTCGAGTCGATGACGCGCGCGCCCTTCGTGATGGGCAAGGCGCAGGAGGCTTTCTCGCGCTCGGCCGAGATCTTCGACACCACCATCGGCTGGCGCTTCATCAATCCGCTGCTGAAGGCGCAGTACGGCGTCGATGCGATGCCCGAGACCGGCGAGAACGTGGCCGAAGAGTTCCAGGTCTCGCGCGCCGACCAGGACGCCTTCGCCATCCGCTCGCAGCAGCGTGCAGGCGCCGCGATCGCAGCCGGTTATTTCGCGGAAGAAATCACACCCATCACGATTCCTGGCGGCAAGGCCGGTCCTGTTACGGTCGACAAGGACGAGCATCCGCGTCCCGAGACCACGCTGGAAGGTCTGGCCAAGCTGAAGCCGATCGTGCGCAATCCGGGCACCGTCACGGCCGGCAATGCCTCAGGCGTCAATGACGGCGCCGCCGCCATGATCCTGGCCTCGGAAGCCGCGGTGAAGAAGCACGGCCTCACGCCGCGAGCGCGCATCCTCGGGCTCGCCTCGGCCGGCGTGCCGCCGCGGATCATGGGCATCGGCCCGGTGCCGGCGACCCGCAAGCTGATGGAACGCCTCGGCAAGAAGATCAGCGATTTCGACCTGATCGAGCTGAACGAAGCTTTCGCCTCGCAGGGCATCGCCTGCATGCGCCAGCTCGGCGTCGCCGATGACGCCGATTTCGTCAATCCGCATGGCGGCGCCATCGCGCTCGGCCATCCGCTCGGCATGAGCGGTGCCCGTCTCGCGCTCACCGCCGTGCACGGCATGGAGAAGCGCGGCGGCAAGCTGGCGCTCGCCACCATGTGCGTCGGCGTCGGCCAGGGTGTCGCGGTTGCGATTGAAAAGCTGAATTGACGAGACGCGTCGCGTCTCGTCATCCCGGGGCAGCCCGAAAGGGCTGAACCCGGGATCTCGAGATTCTCAGGTGCGCAATTGCGCACCAGAGTTCGATGCTTCGCATCGCCCCGGAATGACCGCGTTTGTTGTCGCTTCAAGGGACCGTCCCATGATCATCGAGCGCGAGAAGGACGTCACGGCCGCGGCACTGGCGGTGATGGAGCGGACATCCGATCCGCGGCTGCGCGAGATCATGGTCTCCCTGGTCAAGCATTTGCACGCCTTCGTGCGCGACGTTCGCCTGACCGAGAAGGAGTTCCGCGATGCCACGGCGATCGTGGCCGAGCTCGGCAAGCTGACCACCGACACGCACAACGAAGTCGTGCTGATGGCGGGGTCGCTCGGCGTCTCCTCGCTGGTGTGCCTGCTCAACAACGGCGATCAGGGCAATACGGAGACCGATCAATCATTGCTCGGGCCGTTCTGGCGGTTGAATTCGCCCCGGGTCGAGAATGGCGGATCGATCGTGCGCTCGGAAACGCCGGGGGCCACGCTGTTCGTCAGCGGCCGCGTCGTCGACAGGGACGGCCAGGCCGTCGCGGGTGCCGAGATCGATGTCTGGCACGCCTCGCCGGTCGGCCTCTACGAGAACCAGGACCCCGAGCAGGCCGACATGAACCTGCGCGGCAAGTTCACGTCCGATTCCGACGGGCGCTTTTCCTTCCGCTCGGTGATGATGGTCGGCTATCCCATTCCGACCGATGGTGTCGTCGGCCGCCTGCTCGAGGCGCAGGGCCGCCACCCCTATCGTCCCGCACATCTGCACGCCCTGATCTTCAAGCCGGGATTCAAGGTGCTGATCTCGCAGGTGTATGATCCGAGCGACCCTCATATCGACAGCGACGTGCAGTTCGGCGTGACACAGGCTCTGATCGGCAAGTTCGTGCGCCACGATACGCCGCATCCGACCGCGAAGGACGCCTCCGTGCCCTGGTATTCGCTCGACCATACCTACCGGCTCGAGGCCGGAGAGGCCGTGCTTCCGCGTGCGCCGATCAGGTAGGAGCGGCCGGCTGCCATGCGCGGGAACGCCGCTAAACCGGCTTTCCCAAATTAGTTATATCCTATAATGATTGGCGGAGCGTTGACCGGCCGGATCTAAAATGGCCGGGGAGGAGTTCGCCAATGACATTCATCTATCCGACCGGCAGCAACGCGGCGCATCCGCTGCCGCTGTCGCCCGACTACAAGAGCTCGATCAAGCGCGCGCCGCAAAAGCCCTTGATCCCGATGCCGCATACGCTGTCGGAGCTGACCGGTCCGGTCTACGGCCACGAGACCGTGCGCGAGGGCGACAACGATCTCACCCGCCAGCACGCGGGCGAGCCGCTCGGCGAGCGCATCATCGTGCACGGCCATGTCCGGGACGAGGACGGCCGCGGCGTGCCGAACTCGCTTGTCGAGATCTGGCAGGCCAATTCCTGCGGCCGCTATGTCCACGTCCGCGATCAGCATCCGGCGCCGCTGGATCCGAATTTCACCGGCGCGGGGCGCATCGTGAGCGATGCGTCCGGCTATTATCGCTTCGTCACCATCAAGCCCGGCGCCTACCCCTGGGGCAATCACCACAATGCCTGGCGTCCCGCGCATATCCATCTCTCGGTGTTCGGTCACTCCTTCGTCACGCGGCTGGTGACGCAGATGTACTTTCCGGCCGATCCGCTGTTTCCGTTCGATCCGATCTTCAACTCGGTGCCGGACGAGAAGGCGCGGGCGCGGATGGTCTCCTCGTTCGACTTGGAGAATACCCAGCCCGAATGGGCGTTGTGCTACCGCTTTGACATCGTGCTGCGCGGCAAGAACGCCACGCCCATGGAGAACCACTAACGTGCAGGATTCTGTGAAGCCCGACGGGATCACCCCATCCCAGACCGTCGGTCCGTTCTTCAAATACGGACTGACGCCGACCGGCGAGTACGCGTGGAACGACGCATTCACCAACTCGACGCTGACACCCGATGTCACCGGCGATCGCGTTCGCATCGAGGGCCGTGTCTTCGACGGTGATGGCGTTGCCGTGCCGGATTGCATGCTGGAGATCTGGCAGGCGGATGCGCAGGGCCGCTTCGCCGATCCCCAGGACAAGCGCGCGCTGCCGAATGCGAGCTTCCGCGGCTTTGCCCGCTGCGGCACCGACAAGGACGGCAACTATTCGTTCGAGACCATCAAGCCCGGTGTCGTGCCCGATCCCGCCGGCAAGCCGCAGGCGCCGCACATCCTGCTTGCGGTGTTTGGCCGCGGCATGCTCAGGCATCTCTACACCCGCATCTATTTCAGCGACGAGGCCGGCAACGCCGCCGATCCCGTGCTGGCGCTGGTGCCGGGGGACCGCCGGGCCACGCTCACTGCGATCCGCGAGGCCGGCAAGCCGGTCTACCGGCTCGACCTGCACCTGCAGGGCGACAACGAGACGGTGTTCTTCGACGTATGACGGCAGGGCGTGCCGGGGAAGATTGCTCTCCCGGCACGCACATCTCATTCAGCGCATCGATCGAACTCAAACGTTGTTTTTGCGCGTTTGTGCGTCAGCCTCGCTGACTCAATACCGATGAGTTGACGTCAATTCCCGTATGGCGGGGCTCGCGAAATACAATTCCCGCGCGAATCAATCCCGTATTTACCGTAGTCGTCTAGGGTGGTGGCAGTTTCGACGCTGACCTGGATTGTTTCATGAAATTTCGTCTGTCCTTGTCCTCTGCGATCGTCGCGTTCGGCGTCGTTCTCGCCGTTGGTTTTGCCGCCGTTGTTTCGACCAGCCTGTACGCCCTAAAAGAGCTCAAGGTCGGCGGTCCGCTCTATTCCGACATCAAGCTCGGCAACGACCTCATCGCCGACATCCTGCCGCCGCCCGAATATGTCATCGAAGCCTATCTCGAGGCGACGCTGGCCATGCGCGAGCCGGACCAGCTGGCCGCCCATGGCGAGCGCCTGGTCCAGCTCCGCAAGGATTACGACGAGCGCAAGGCGTTCTGGGTCTCCTCCAGCCTCTCGGCCGACCTCAAGACCGCGCTGGTGTCGAAGTCCGATGCGGAGGTGCAGAAGTTCTGGAAGGCGTCCGATCAGCTACTGCCGGCGCTCAAGGCCAAGGACACGGCGGCCTCCGAGCGCGCCTATGCGCAGCTCAAGGACGCCTATACCGCGCATCGCGCCGTCATCGACAGCATCGTCGACAGTGCCAACAAGCAGAATGCTGCCATGGAGAAGCTGGCCGCAGACCGCGACAGCGCAATGCTCTATATCCTCCTCGGCGTCTCCATTGCCGTCCTCGCCTTCGTTACCGCCGGCCTGCTGGGTGTTGCGCTCGGCGTGGTGCGCCCGATCGTGCGCATGACGGACACGATGCAGAAGCTCGCGACCGGCGATCTCGCCGCCGACATTCCGTTCACGCAGCGCCAGGATGAGGTCGGCTCGATGGCGGGCGCGCTTGTGGTGTTCAAGCAGGCGGCGGTCGAGAATTCCCGTCTGCGCGAGGAGCAATTGCGGCAGGAGCAGGCGGCGGCGCTCGCCAAGCGCTCGGCCCTGCACCAAATGGCGGAGACGGTCGAGCGCGAGACCGGCCGCTCGGTCGATACCGCGACGGCGGCGACGCAGGGCGTGGAGCAGGCCGCCTCTGGCCTGTCGGAGATCGCAAAGTCGCTGTCGGCGCAGTCGCAGGCGGTCGCGGCGGCCTCGACGCAGGCGCTCGGCAGCTCGCAAGCCGTCTCGGCTGCGGCCGAAGAATTGAGCGCCTCGATCCGCGAGATCGCGGGCCAGGTGGCGCGGACCAGCAGCGTCACCAAATCGGCGGTCGCCGGCCGCGAGCAGGCGCGTTCGACCATTCAGGCGCTGGCCGGATCGGTGAAGAAGATCGCGGAGGTCTCCGACCTCATCGGCGGCATTGCAGGCCAGACCAACCTGCTCGCGCTCAACGCCACGATCGAGGCGGCGCGTGCCGGCGAGGCCGGCCGCGGCTTCGCGGTGGTTGCCGCCGAGGTGAAGTCCCTGTCCGACCAGACCGCGAAGTCCACCGAGGAGATCGGGCGGCTGATTGCCGAGATCCAGGCCTCGACCCAGGCCGCGGTCGACGCCGTCGAGGCCATGGGAGGCCACATCATCGAGATCGACGGCGTGGCGACCTCGGTCGCTGCCGCGATGGAAGAGCAGGATGCTGCGACCCGGGAGATCACGCGGTCGATTTCCGAATCGGCCTCGGCGGCGAAGGAGGTCTCGGCCAAGATCGGCGACGTCAGCCGCGATGCCGCCTCCGTCAACGCGCGCGCCGCGGATGTGAGGCAGGCGATCGCCGGGATGGCGGCCAATCTCGAGCAGCTGCGTTCGGTCGTCGTGCGGACCGTGCGCGACTCGACCGCGGCAGCCTGACCCGGCGGCAGCCGCTGGTGCCCGGGCGGGTGATCGTGCAGTATGGCGCGGCACCGGGGGGCGCTGCATGACATCTTCACAACTGCCTGCGGTTTCTGAGCCCAGCTACCTGACAGCTGCGCTGCGCAAGGCGGGTGCGCTGGACGCCGGCGCCGTGCGCGAGGTCAAGGTGCTGGATGAACGCGACACCCTGGTGTCACATATCACCCGACTTGGCCTGCGCTATGTCGGGCAGTCCGCCGGTTCGCCGCAGACCCTGATTCTCAAAACGCCTCATGCCAATTTTGCCAAGACGCTCGCGCATGGCGGCCGGCACGAGGTGGCCTTCTACACGAAACTCGCACCGCACATGCCACCGGGGCTGGTGCCGCGTTGCTTCGACGGACGTTTCGACGAGGAGGGCCAGAGCTGGCATCTCCTGCTCGAGGATCTCACGGATAGTCACGAAGTGGCGACCCAGTGGCCGCTGCCGCCGGCGCGAGCTCAAGCAATGGCGATCGTCACGACACTCGCGGGGTGGCACGCGGTCTGGTGGGATCATCCCGATCTCGGTGAGACCGTCGGTGACTGGATGAGTGCCGAAGACTCCGCAAAACTTATGGAGACGTTCGCCGGTCACTACGATCGTTTCGCCGATCTCCTTGGCGATCGCCTGAGCGAGGAGCGGCGCATTCTCTACCGGCGGTTCATCGAGCAGTCAGATCGCCTGTTCGAGCGCTATCATTCTCGCCGCCACGTCACCATTGCTCACGGCGATGCCCATACCTGGAATTTCTTGCTGCCACGCACCGGTGTGAACGACAGCGTGCGCATTTTCGACTTCGATCAGTGGCGCATCAATGTGCCGACTGGCGACCTCGCTTACATGATGGCGACGCAATGGTATCCCGAGCGTCGCCAGGCTCTCGAACGTTCACTCCTCAACCAATACCACGAAACCCTGATCGCGCGCGGCGTCGCCGGCTATACGCGCGGCGCGCTCGACCAGGATTATCGACGGTCGGTGCTCTGGCACATCACCAAGCCGGTCTGGCAATGGAGCATCAACATCCCGCCACTGATCTGGTGGAACAATCTGGAGCGGGTGTTCGCGGCCGTAGATGATCTGGGCTGCGAGGAGTTGTTGTAGCGCCGCTGTGTCCCGGGCGCGGTGCAGCGTGTAACGCTGCGCCGCAGAACCGGGACCCAGGGTGCCACAAGCTTGACCCCGGCTCAGCAGCGCATCACTTGCGTGCTGCCATAGCGCGTCGAAGACGCGCGTAAACGCGCTGATGGCGTCCGGGGGCACGAGATGTCCCGCTACTCCATCACCGCATGCTCCGGCCCCGCCGCCTGCTTGCGCAGCGTGGCCTTGGTCGAGCCGATCAGCAGAGCGAGCGGGATGGTGCAGAGGACGAAGAGCATCACCAGCTGGTAGTCGTGTGCGAAGGCGATGATCTGCGCCTGCACGCTGACCATCCGATCGGCCATGGCGCGGCCGGCGTCGGTGGAGAGATTGATCAGGCCGCTGACGCCGGGCATCTGCAGCGCGTGGTTGAACGGGTTGACGTGCTCGGAGAGGATCGCATAGGTCCGCCGCGTGCCCTGCGTCAGCTCGGCGATGACCACGGAAATGCCGACCGAGCTCGCGACGTTGCGCATCAGGGTCAACATCGCGGTGCCGTCGGTGCGAAGCTCGTTCGACAACGTCAGGAACGCCACGGTCGAGAGCGGCACGAAGACAAGGCCAAAGCCAAAACCCTGGATGACGCTGACGGTGACGATCTCCGGCACCTGGGTCAGATCGGTCCAGCCGGTCATCTGGAACAGCGAGCCCGCGGTCAGCGTCAGGCCGGAGATGATCAGCGTGCGCGCCTCGAAGTAGCGCATCATGCGGCCGACCAGCATCATGGCGAAGAACGTGCCGATGCCGCGGCTCGCCAGCAAGAGGCCGGCGGTGACGATGGGATAGCCGATCACGTTCTGCATGTAGGGCGAGGCCAGCGCCATGGTCGAGAACAGCACGAGCCCCATCACGATCATGAACAGGCAGCCGGTGACGAAGTTGCGGTCCCGGAACAGGGCGAAGCGGATGAACGGGGTCGAGGCCGTGAAGGAATGCGCGAGGAAGAAGTAGAACGCGACGGCCGAGACGATGAACTCCGCGACGATCTCATTCGATTCCAGCCAGCCCAATTGCTCGCCGCGGTCGAGTGCGAGTTGCAGCGCGCCGATCGCCACCGCCAGCGCTGCGAAACCGAACCAGTCGAATTTGAGGCTGAGATTCTTCTCGGTCTCGTCCATGAAGACGATCAGCCCGAGCACGGTGATGGCGCCGAACGGCAGATTGACGAAGAAGACCCAGTGCCAGGAATAGGTCTCGGTCAGCCAGGCCCCGAGCGAGGGGCCCATGATCGGGCCCATCATGACGCCCATGCCCCAGATCGACATCGCCTTGGCGCGCTCCTGGAGCGTGTAATAGTCGAGCATGACCGATTGCGACAGCGGCACCAGGGCGGCGCCGAACACGCCTTGCAGCAGGCGGAACAGCACCATCTGGTTGATGTCCTGCGCGAGGCCGCACAGCACCGATGCCATGGTGAACCCGGCCGAGCAGATGATGAAGATGCGCTTGCGGCCGAAGCGGTTGGCGATCCAGCCCACCGGGGCCGTCATGATCGCGGCGGCGACGATGTAGGAGGTCAGCACCCAGTTGATCTGATCCTGCGAGGCCGACAGCGTGCCCTGCATGTAGGGCAAAGCGACGTTGGCGATGGTGGTGTCCAGCGCCTGCATGATGGTCGCGGTCATGGCGCAGATCGTCACCATGTTCCGGCGCAGGCCGGGGACCATCAGGCTGGCATTGGGGCCGGACATCGCGCCAGTCCTTGTCTTATTCTTTGTCTTGTTCTTTGTCTTGGCCCGCTGTCGCCGACAGGCCGAGCAGGTCGGCGAGCGAGCGCTGATGGCCGGTGTCGATGGTGGCGTAGACGCTCATGCCGGCTTTCAGCTTCCGCACATATTTGTCTGTCTCGTCGAAATAGATGCGAATCGGCACGCGCTGCACCACCTTGACGAAATTGCCGGTGGCATTTTGCGGCGGCAGGATTGCGAATTGCGCGCCGGTGCCGGGCGACAGCGAGCCGATCTTGCCCTTGAAGACATGGTTCGGGAACGCGTCGACCTCGAGCGTGACCGCCTGGCCTTCGGTGACATAGGTGAGGTCGCTTTCCTTCGGATTGGCGTCGACCCAGGGATGGGCGACGTCGATGATGGAGAACACCGGCGTGCCCGCGGCGACGTAACGGCCGAGCTGGATCTGCTCGACCTGCGTCGCCACGCCGCCCATCGGCGCGCGCAGTACGGTATGGTCGAGATTGCGCTGAGCGTCGTCGAGCTTGGCCTTGGCCTGCACATAGGGAGGAAACTGCTCGAGCGGCAGATCGGGGTTGCCGAGCAGTTGCGTCCTGGCGTTGGACAGCTGCTGCTTGACGAACTGCGTCTGTGCGCCGGCCGTCACCAGCGCATTGGCGGCGTTGTCGAGATCGAGCTGCGAGCCGAAATTGTTCTTCACCAGCGCCTGCTTGCGCTCGACGTCGCGCTGCTTCAGCTCGACGCCCTGCTGGGCGAGGCCCAGCATGTCGCCGTAGATCTTGATGTTGGCAACGAGGTTGTCGTACGTCGTGCGTGCCTGAGCGAGCTGTGCCTTGGCTTCATCCACCGCGAGGCGGAATGGAACCGGGTCGATCTCGAACAGCTCGTCGCCCTGCTTGACGACCTGACCTTCTCTCACGACGACCTTCAGGATCTTGCCGGAGATGTCGGGCGTCACCAGCACCTTCTGTGCGCCGACATAGGCATCATCGGTGCCGACATAGCGGCCCCCATGCAGATAGAAGGTGACGCCGCCGATGGCGACGATGACCGGCAGCACGACCAGGAGCAGGAAACGGCGATGGCGGCGCAGGCCCGCCAGCACGCGGCGGCGCGGATCGGTGCCGGCCTTCTTGGTCGGCTTGCCGCTGTCGCTCTTCTGCTCGGGCTGGAACTTGATGACCTGATCAGCCATAGCGCTGCTCCTTGCGTGCTTGCTCCGCGCCGGATGTCTGGATCGCGGTTCGCACGTTTTCCTTGATGGTTTCGAGCTGGGTGAGGAGGCGGTGTGCATCCGCCGGATTGATGCCGTCGAGCGCGTTTGCCGTCAGCTCCGACTTCAGGCCGCTCATGCGGCCGAGCAACTGCCGCCCGGCCTTCTTGAGGTACAGGCGCTTGACCCGGCGGTCCGACGCGTCGCTGCGGCGCTCGATCCAGTCATTGTCGCAGAGCTTGTCGATCAGGCGCGTCAGCGTGATCGGCTGCATCTCCATGAGCTCGGCGAGCTCCGACTGCTTCATGCCCTCGCTGCGCTCCACCTTGGCCAGCACCGCCCATTGCGCCCGGGTGATGCCGAAGCGCGACGCCTCCTTGTCGGCATAGACGCGCAAGAGGCGGTAGAGCTCACCGAGCGTGAACAGGAAATTCTGGTCGACCGACCCGCGGGACATGAGCTTCGTCTCCAATAAGCTTGGATATGATAAGCAAGCTTATGATTATTTCAGGGCAGGGTGGCGCGATGCTGTCCCGCGGGAGAAGCATGGCTGACAGCCGGGCGGCTCGTCGTGCTTTGGGTTCCCCCGCCAAAATGCTAGAAGACGGGTACATGAGCCTCGCAAAGCCGGCATTCCCCGCGCCTGACCATGATCACGGCCGCTGCACCGCGGACGCGCTCGCGCATGCCGAGGTGGTCTGCGAGCAGCGCGCGCAGAAATTCACGCCGATCCGCCGTCAGGTACTGGGTGCTTTGCTCGCCAGTCACCGCCCGCTCGGCGCCTACGAGATCATCGACGAGCTCGCCAAGTCCATGGCGCGGCCGGCGCCGATCACGGTCTATCGCGCGCTCGATTTCCTGATGGCCAACGGCCTCGTGCACCGCATCGAGAGCCGCAACGCCTACCTTGCCTGCGCCGCCCACGACCACGATTCGACCTCGGCGGTGGCGTTCCTGATCTGCGAGCGCTGCGGCCTGGTCGGCGAGATCTCCTCGGCGTCCTTCGCCAAGGACCTCAACGCCGCCGCGCGCAGCTCAGGCTTCGCACCAAAGCTGTCTGTGGTGGAGATCACGGGCGTCTGCACGCATTGTCAGAAAATGTCTTGAAGCAACAACGGCGCAAAGCCGGATTTTTGGGAAGAAATGTCCGCACCTCAAGCCATACCGTCCGCCGGCCGTCCCCTCAGTGCCGGCGCCATCGCCCTGATGCTCATGCTGTGCCTGACCTGGGGATTCAACCAGATCGCGGTGAAGCTGGTGCTGCCGGACATTCCGCCCATGCTCCAAGCCACCATCCGCTCGATGGGCGCGCTGCCGGTACTGTTCCTCATCGGCACCTTTCGTGGCGTCAATTTCTTCGAACGTGACGGCACCTGGAAGCCGGGCCTGATCGCCGGGCTGATGTTCGGTATCGAATTCGTGCTGATCTTCCAGGGGCTGCGTCTCACCTCCGCCTCGCGCGCGGTGGTGTTCCTCTACACGGCGCCGTTCTTCGTTGCGCTCGGCTCCTACCAGGTGCTCGGCGAGCGTCTCGGCGGCTCGCAATGGCTGGGCCTTGCCATCAGCTTTGCCGGCGTGGCGTTTGCCATCGGCGTGCCCCAGCCCAATGTCGATTCGCATGTTCTGCTCGGCGACCTCATGATCGTCGGCGGCGCCGCGCTGTGGGCCGCGACGACGCTGGTTGCCAAGGGCACGCGGCTGCGCTTCGCCGCGCCCGAGAAGGCGCTGGGCTATCAGGTCGCGACCTCGATCCCGATCCTGGGGCTGGCGGCCTGGCTGTTCGGCGAATCCATCACGCACACTCCGTCGCCGCTCTCGCTCGGCCTGATGGCGTTCCAGGCGATTTGGGTGGTGGGAACCACGTTCACGCTTTGGTTCGCGCTGGTGAAGGCCTATTCGGCCAGCAAATTGTCCGCTTTTACCTTCATCACCCCTTTGTTTGGCGTGGTGGGTAGCTATTTCATCATGCACGACACCCTCAGCCTGACATTCGGGGCCGCAGCGGTCCTTGTAATTGCTGGGCTTTTTCTGGTTAACCGTCCCAGCTCATCAGCTGCGGCGCCGCGTGATGCATTGCTGAACGTCACCAAAACCTGATATTTGGACCGCCATGAACAAGCTCGAAAACCCTCTCGATTCAGACATTGCGGGCCCGGCGCCCCGGCATCGGACCACCCAGGTCAAGGTCGGCAACGTGGCTGTGGGCGGCGGTGCGCCGATCGTCGTGCAGTCGATGACCAACACCGACACCGCCGATGTCGACGGCACCATCGCCCAGGTCGCCGCGCTCGCGCGCGCCGGCTCCGAAATGGTCCGCATCACCGTGGACCGCGAGGAGGCCGCGGCCGCCGTTCCGCACATCCGCGATGGCCTCGCCAAGCGCGGCATCACGACGCCTCTGATCGGCGATTTCCACTATATCGGTCACAAGCTGCTCGCCGCCTATCCGGCCTGCGCCGAGGCGCTGGCCAAATACCGCATCAATCCCGGCAACGTCGGCTTCAAGGACAAGCGCGACACCCAGTTCGCCGACATCATCGAGATCGCGAACAAGAACAACAAGCCGGTGCGCATCGGCGCCAATTGGGGCTCGCTCGACCAGGAGCTTTTGACCAAGCTGATGGACGAGAATGCGGCCTCGCCCAACCCGCGCGACGTGCGCGCGGTGACGCGCGAGGCCATGGTGCAGTCGGCGCTGCTCTCGGCTGCGCGCGCCGAAGAGCTCGGCATGCCCAAGGACCGCATCATCCTCTCCGCGAAGGTCTCGGCGGTGCAGGATCTGATCGCGGTCTACCAGGATCTTGCGGCGCGTTCGGACTATGCCATCCATCTCGGTCTCACCGAAGCCGGCATGGGCTCGAAGGGCATCGTGGCGTCCTCGGCCGCGCTCGGCATCCTGTTGCAGCAGGGCATCGGCGACACCATCCGCATCTCGCTGACGCCCGAGCCCGGCGGCGACCGCACCCGCGAGGTGCAGGTTGGCCAGGAGCTCTTGCAGACCATGGGCTTCCGCACCTTCGTGCCGCTGGTTGCAGCCTGCCCCGGCTGCGGCCGCACCACCTCGACCACGTTCCAGGAGCTGGCCCGTTCGATCCAGGATTTCATCCGCGACGAGATGCCGACCTGGAAGACGAAATACCCTGGTGTCGAGGAGCTCAACGTCGCCGTGATGGGCTGCATCGTCAACGGCCCCGGCGAATCCAAGCACGCCAATATCGGCATCTCGCTGCCGGGCACCGGCGAAGCGCCGGCCGCGCCCGTCTTCGTCGACGGCAAGAAGTTCCGCACGCTGCGCGGCCCGACCATTTCCGCCGACTTCAAGGCGCTGGTGATCGACTACATCGACCAGCGCTACGGCCAGGGCACCAAGGTGCCGGCGCCCGCGGCGGAGTAATTTTACTCCGCTGGCGCCGCATACTCGCTGTCGTCCCCGCCTAGTGCGCAATTGCGCACGGGGGCGGGGACCCATAACCACAGGGAGTGGTTATGGCGCGAGCTAGTTGGTACGAATTTTCGCCAAGCCAAATCCTGTGGTTTTGGGTCCCTGGGCTCGCGCTCCGCGCGCCCCCGGAACGACGGCTGCATTTGCGGTGCAGATTGCGTATCTGTCACCGCGCGTTACGATGTCTTCAATCAACAATGATCGGGAGACACGCCATGAGCTCACTCGCCGGCAAGCAGGGGCCGCGCTATCGCCACACCGCTGAGGACGGCGCGCCCTACGAGACCATCGCCGTCGAAAAGCTCACTCCCATCATCGGCGCGGAAATCTCCGGCGTCGATATCGGCAAGCTCGTCTCGGACGATGCCCGTTCCAATCAACAGATGGACGAGATCCATCGTGCGCTCGCCGAAAACCTCGTCATCTTCTTCCGCGACCAGCACATCACGCCGCAGCAGCATCTCGCCTTCGGCCGCAAGTTCGGCGAGCTGCATTTTCATCCCGCAGCTCCGCACGAGGACGAAGACCCCGCCTTGATGAAGATCTATGCGGACAAGAACTCGCCGCGGGCGAACGGCGAGGGCTGGCACTCCGACGTCTCCTGCGATCTCGAGCCGCCGATGGGCTCGATCCTCTACATCAAGCAATGCCCGCCGCGCGGCGGCGACACGCTGTTCGCCAACATGTACGCGGCCTATGAGGCGCTGTCGGAGCGCATGAAGGCCTATCTCGACGGCTTGACGGCGCTGCATGACGGCGAGCCGATCTATCGCGGGCTCTATGCCAATTATGGCGTCGCCGATCGTCCCTCCTATCCCCATGCCGAGCATCCCGTCGTGCGCACGCATCCGGTCACCGGCAGGAAAGCGCTTTACGTCAATCGCGGCTTCACCCGCCACATCAACGGCGTCCCGCGCGACGAGAGCGATGCGATGCTGGCCTATCTCTACCAGCACGCCGAAAACCCGCTGTTCCAGTGCCGCTTCCGCTGGACCGAGAACGCCATCGCCTTCTGGGACAACCGCTGCACCCAGCACCGCGCGATGTGGGACTACTGGCCGCACACACGCTCCGGCACGCGGGTGACGGTGAAAGGGGAGCGGCCGGTTTAGGAACGGTGCCGTAGGGTGGGCAAAGCGAAGCGTGCCCACCATCTCGGCCGCACGCAACACGATGGTGGGCACGGCGCGCGAAGAGCGCGCCTTTGCCCACCCTACGAAGCCGTTCTCGCGTTGACGTCTTTCCACTCCCGCGCCAATCTTCCCGAAAACAAATCGTGGGCTCGTTGATCGCCCGCGGATCACGGCAGCGGAGCAGCGCTTGGGGCAATTGCGGAGCATCATCGCCGGGCTGGTCGCGTCGATCCTGCTGTCGTCGCTCGCCCTTGTCGATGCCGGCGACGCCGCGGCCGCGCGAAAGATTGCAAGACCCAGGCCGAAGCCGTCGTCCGCACCAGCCAAATGTGAGACGCCCAAATTCCGCATCGTCGTGGACGTCGGCCACACGCCGGACTCCTACGGTGCGTTGAGCGCCCGCAATGATCCAGAGTTCGGCTTCAACTTCCGCCTTGCACGGCTCATCGCGGCCAAGCTCAGATCCGAGGGCTTTGCCGCAACCCGCCTGCTCGTCACGGATGGCAAGGCACGGCCGAGTCTGTTCAAGCGCGTCGGTGCTGCGAACGAAGGCCGCACCGATCTGTTCCTGTCAGTCCATCATGATTCGGTGCCGGACAAGCTGCTCGAGACCTGGGAGTTCGACGGCGCAACGAGCTATTTCAGCGATCGGTTTTCGGGCCACTCGTTGTTCGTGTCGCAGCAGAATCCGCACTTTGCCACCAGCCTGATGCTAGCCCGCATGATCGGCAAGCAGCTGAAGGAGCAGGGCCTGCACTATGCCAGCCAATACAGCCTGCCGGTGATGGGCCGGTACCGGCGCCAGCTGCTCGACAAGGATGTCGGCGTCTATCGCTATGACGGGCTCGTCGTGCTGTCGCGCACGCGCAGCGCCGCCGTACTGCTCGAGGCCGGCTCGATCATCAATCGCGACGAGGAAATGGAGATGAATTCGCCGGAGCGGCAGGAGGCCGTCGCGGGCGCCGTTGCCGCTGCGATGAGGGAGTTTTGCGAGAGACGGTAGTTGGCCCCGGTGCTTCAGCCCGTCATTGCGAGCGCAGCGAAGCAATCCAGAATCTCTCAGCGGCGGCAGTCTGGATTGCTTCGCTGCGCTCGCAATGACGAGGAACCTAAAGTGGCCCGCCCCGATATTCCCGGTTCGCCAGGCTCGCCTCCTCCAGGTCCAGGTCGCGCTCGATCCGCCGCCGCGTCTCGTCGGTGATCTGGCCGTCGCGCAGCAGGTTGTGGATGAATTTGCGCTCGGCGGCGATCAGGTCGCGGGTCAGAGCGGTGCCGGCGGCGGAGATGTCGTGGTGATTGGGATCGAGCGAGTCCGGGAGCTGGTTGACGCGGATGTCGTGACGGGCGCGCAGCAGCCGCATCACCTCGTCGGAAATGTCCTTTTCCGCGGTGAGCGCGTCGAGTGATTTCAGCGCGGACTCCAGCGCCTGACGGCGCGCGGCGATCTCGGCTTCGTGCTCGGCGGCATGCTCGTGACGACCGGCCTCGGCGACGCCGAGCCAACGCACGATCGGCGGCAGCGTCAGGCCGACGCCGATCAGCGTCACGAAGATGACACCGAAGGCGACGAACAGGATCAGGTCGCGATACGGAAACGCTTCGCCATCCGGCAGCGCGAACGGCAGCGCCAGCGCGGCGGCCAGCGACACTGCGCCGCGTACGCCGGTGAAAGCGAGCACGAACGGCCATTGCCATGGCGGCGACGGATCGCGCTCGCGGAGCGACCTGGACAGCATCCGCGGCAGATAGGTCGCGGGATAGAGCCAGGCAAAACGCGCGATCACGACGATCACAAGGACCACGGCGGTTGCGATGAGAATGTCGTCGAGCGGAAAAGTCTTCGATTTCTCGTAGAGGGCGCGCATCTGGAAGCCGGTGAGCAGGAACAGCATGCCCTCGATCAGGTAGATCACGAGATCCCAGAAGAAGATGCCTTGCAGGCGCGTCGCCGAGGAGATCAGCAACGGGCCGTTCCAGCTGACATAGAGCCCGCAGGCGACGGTTGCGATCACGCCGGAGCCGCCGACGTGCTCGGGCAGCCAGTACGAGACATAGGGCGTAATCAGCGACAGCGTCAGCTCGACCTGCGGATCCCCGGACCATTTGCGGAAGCGAAGGGACAGCCAGCCGACGCCGATGCCGAAGGCGATCTCGCCGGCGACGATGAGGAGGAACTCGCCGGCCGCGAGCGGCAGCGAGAAATGTCCGACCATGATGGCCGCAAGCGCGAAGCGGTAGAGGATCAGCGCGGTGGCGTCGTTGGCGAGACCTTCGCCTTCGAGCACGACCAGGATACGGCGCGGCATGTTCAGCCGGCGCGCGATCGCGAGCGGCGCCACCACGTCGGGCGGCGCGACGATGGCCCCGAGCAGGAAGCCGACGGTCCAGGGCAGGCCGATCATGTAGTGCGTGGCGGCCGCCACCATCGCCGTGGTGAAGATCACGGCGCCGACCGCGAGCAGCACGATCGGACGCAGGTTCTTCTTGAATTCGCGCCAGCTCATCGCGACGCTGGCCGAGTAGATCAGTGGTGGCAGCACCACCAGCAGCACCAGCTCCGGCGGCAGCTCCACCGACGGCATGCCCGGCACGAAGGCGAGGCCGACGCCTGCCAGCATCAGCAGGATGGCAGGAGCGACGTTGAAGCGTCGTGCGGCCAGTGCCACGCCTGCCAGCACGGCCAGCAGGATGAGAAAGATTTGAAACTTCGCTTCCATGATGGGTCTGTCTTGACCCGGAAGCGGCGGCTACGTCAATGCGCGGCTCACGCCAGCCGCTCGGCCACCATCCGTCCAATCCGCGCGAACGCCGTCGCGATCTGCGCCGCGCTCGGCGCACCGCCCTGGGTATAGGCCGCGATCAAGATCGGCGTGTCCGGCTTCGGCCAGGCGACCGCGATATCGCCCGAGGCGTCCTTGCCGTTGTTGCCGGTCTTGTCGCCGATCTTCCAGCCTGCGGGGAGTCCGCCACGCAGCCGGTTTGCGCCGGTCTTGCAGTTCACCATCCATTCGGTGAGCAGGGCACGCGAGGCCGGCGACAGCGCCTCGCCCGTGACCAGCCGCCGCAAATTTCCAGCCATCGCCGCCGGCGTCGTGGTGTCCTTGGGATCGCCGGGCTGCGAGCGGTTGAGCTCGGGCTCGTTGTGGTCGAGCCGCGAGGTGGCATCGCCGAGCGACCGCCAGAATGCGGTCAGCGCGGCGGGGCCGCCGATCCGCGCCAGCAGCAGATTGGCGCAGGTGTTGTCGCTGAGCTCGACGATGGCCTTGCACATCTCACCGACCGACATCTTGCCGGCCGCGAGATTTTCCCGCGCCACAGGTGCGTATTCCAGCAGATCCGCCTGGCCATAGGGGATCATGGCCGCGAGCTGCTCCTCGCCGCGATCGACCCGCGCCAGAACGTTAGCTGCGAGCGACGCCTTGAACGTCGAGCACATTACGAACCGTTCGTCGGCGCGCCAGGCGAGCTTCGCGCCGGTCGCGAGATTTTCGGCATAGACCCCGATCCGCCCGCCGCTCTCGCGTTCATAGGCTTCGAATTCCGGCAGTGCCTCCGCGGCCAGCACGGGAGAGGCGGCCATCCAGCAGAGCGAAGCGAGCAGGGAACGGCGGTCGAGCAGCATGGGGGATTTCCAGGTGAGTGGGGGTTGGAGATGGAGCTGACGCCGCATCCACGTCGTCATTGCGAGGAGCGAAGCGACGAAGCAATCCAGTCCGTCTCCGCGGAGGGATTCTGGATTGCTTCGTCGCAAGGGCTCCTCGCAATGACGCGGCGAGACCTGCGCTCGCAATGACGGAGAATTGGAGAGCGAGTGCGTCCGATTTCGGGCAGCGGAAGGTTTTGCCCCTCACTCCCGCAGATCATACCTGTACGACTTCGACACGATCTGCCAGCCGTCGGCGAGCTTCATCGCCACCAGATAATCGGTGAAGTAGCGCGGCGGCAGCTGGCAGCGCACCTTGATGAAGGCGGTCTTGTCGTCTGAGCGGTCGATGGTGACGATGAAGTCCTCGCGCGGCTTGCCTTCGGCCTTCGCCGAGGCGCGCTTGCGCACGCGGTCGAGCCAGTCCGGCACGGTCAGAACCTGGAGCTCGCCCTTCTCGACCCAGCGCAGATCGGCGGAGGGATGGAAGATGGCGCCGAGCTTGTCGGCGTTGCCCTCGTAAAGTCCGTCAAAATAGGATTGCACGACGGCTTCGACGCTCGACCGGTCCTGGCTCATGGATCGTTCCTTTGCATGATGGCTTCGGGCCAACTTAGTCATACATGTCAAAATGCGCTATGGGTGTGTCAGCGATTTGCGCGAAGGCGTCACGATGACAGAATCAAAAAATTCGAACGCTCGCATCCTTGTCGGCGAATGCTATTGCCGCGCTGTGCGCTTCGAGGTGGCCGATGCATTCTCCTATGCGATGAACTGCCACTGCTCGAACTGCCGACGCACCACCGGCGCGGCCTTCAAGCCGTTCGCCGGCATCCGGCAGGACAGGCTCCGCATTGTCAGAGGTGGCGACCTCTGGCTGATTGTCGGCGACGACACCACCCATGACGCGCATTGTGGCCGCTGCGGCTCGCTGCTCTATTCCCGGGTCCGAGAAGGAGAGTGGGTCCATGTCGCCATGGGAACCCTGGTCGATGCTCCCTCGATCCGGCCGAGCGCCCATATTTTCGTCGGCTCGAAGGCGCCCTGGCATGAAATCACGGACGATCTGCCGCAATATCGGGAGCACATCGGGGTTGTCTGACGGAACCCGGCCCGCGCCGCCGCTCGTCGGCGAACCGCGACAGCGCTGGCGCGACAAACAAAAGAGGGCGTCCGGCCTGTCGTCGGGGTCCCGTTCGTGACCTCCATCACAAGTGTCGGCGCTGGATGTTGCTAAAGCGGCCCCAAAGGGCCTGATGGCCCGGAACTATCGGAAGTCGTGTCATGCGCTTGCTCAGACTTTGTCCGCTTCTCGTCGCCCTCGGCCTGATGTTCGGCGCCGGGCCTGCTTTTGCCGGAAAGCGCGTGGCGCTGGTGCTGGCCAATTCGGCCTATCAACACGCGGCCTCGCTCTCCAATCCCGTCAATGACGGGTCGGTGATGGCCAAGACGCTGAAGGAGGCCGGTTTCGACGTCGTCGATTCCCGGCACGATCTGTCGGCGCTGGACACGCGGCGCGTGCTGCGCGACTTCGCCGACGCGACCCGCGATGCCGATATCGCCGTGGTCTACTACGCCGGCCACGGCATCGAGGTCGACGGCTCGAACTATCTGATTCCGGTGGATGCCAAGCTCGAGCGCGACACCGACGTCTATGACGAGGCGCTCTCGCTCGACCGTGTCCTGGTTGCGGTCGAGCCTGCCAAGCAGTTGCGTCTGGTGATCCTCGATGCCTGCCGCGACAATCCGTTCAGCAAGAGGATGAAGCGCACGGTTGCCTCGCGCGGCATCGGCCGCGGCCTCGCGCAGGTCGAGCCGACCAGCCCCAACACGCTGATCGCCTATTCGGCCAAGGCCGGCTTCACCGCGCAGGACGGCGACGGTGCCAACAGCCCGTTCACCATCGCGCTGTCGAAGCATCTGACGACGCCGGGCCTCGACGTCCGCCGCGCCTTCGGCTTCGTGCGCGACGACGTGCTGAAGTCGACCGGCAACAAGCAGGAGCCGTTCGTCTACGGCTCGCTCGGCGGCGAGGATGTGCCGCTGGTGCCGGTCAAGCTGGCGCCGGCGCCGCCCGTGGTCAATCCCCAGTCCGACATCCGCCGAGACTACGAGCTTGCGCTCCAGGTCGGCAACCGGCCGGCGTGGGAAGCCTTCCTCGCCCAGCATCCCGACGGCTTCTATGCGAGCCTCGCCAAGCTCCAGCTCGAGAAGATCGGCGCCGAGCGGGCGCATGCGGCGGCGATCGAGAAGGCCAAGCAGGCCGAGGCGGAGCGCGACCGCCTTGCTGCGCTCGGCGCGCAGAAGGATGCGCAAGCCAAGGCCGCGGCCGATGCCAAGGCCGCCGAGCAGGCGCAGCTTGCCGCGCAGAAGGCCAAGGAACAGGCGCAGCAGCAGGCCGCCGCCGCCGAGCAACAGCGCGTCAATCTCGCGGCGACAGCGCCGAGCGCTGCGCCGGCCGCGAGCGCTGCCGGCACCAACGTTGCCGCGCTGACCCCGGCGACCGCGCCGGCCGACCTCAACCGCTCGGTGCAGACCGAGCTCGGCCGCGTCGGCTGTTTCTCCGGGCAGGCCGACGGCAATTGGAATACGTCCTCGCAGCGGTCGCTGTCGCAGTTCAACCGCTATGCCGGCACCAAGCTCGACGTGAAGGTGGCGAGCACCGACGCGCTCGATGCAGTCAAGGCCAAGCCGTCGCGGGTCTGCCCGCTGGTCTGCGAGCACGGTTTCAAGGCCGAAGGCGACAAGTGTACCAGGATCGTTTGCGGCGACGGCTACGTGCTGAACGACGACAATGAATGCGAGAAGAAGCGCGCCGCCAAGCCCGCGTCAAAGCCCGCGACCTCGCGGCGCGACGACGGCGAGGACCGCCCGGCACGGCAGCGGGCCCGTGCTACAGCTGGCGGCTACGGTGCAGCTGCGGCGGCTGGCGCGGGCCGTGCCTCGAGCGGCAGCGGTCAGATCTTTTGCAATGCTCTGCTCTGTCGGCCGGTCAGGCCCGGTTGTCGCCTCGCCTATCGGGGCGGCGGCGGCCCTCACAATGATGCGAATTACGAGGTCTGCAACTGAACGCGTTGTTTCCGCGACATCGTCTCGGCGAAGCCGGGATCAGGTCGCGATCGCGCTTGCTGCGATGTTGACCGTCAGCGCGAGCAGAGCCGTGTTGTAGATGAACGAGACGATGCCGTGCGCGGTGGCCGTGCGGCGGATGGTCTTGTCGGTGATGCCGACGTCGGAGACCTGCGCGGTCATGCCGATCACGAACGAGAAGTAGACGAAATCCCAATAGTCGGCGTGGTCTTCCTTCTCGCCGCTCGGGAATTGCAGGCCGCCTGGCTTGGCGCTGCGGTAATAGTCGTGCGCGTAATGCAGCGCGAAGGTGGTGTGCACGGCGGCCCACGACAGCGTGATCGTGGTGACCGCGATGCTCAGCTCCAGCGCGCCGCGATGCGGCGTGCCGAGTTCGGCTACGATCGCCGCGATGCTGGCGAAGGCGCCGGTCGCCGTCACCAGCAGGATCACGAAGCGGCCGTCGTCCTGCATCGCGGCGGCGCGGCGAATGTGCTGATGGTCGTTGCACAGCATCATCGTGTAGACCAGCACCAGATACACGGCGATCAGCGCGTCCCAGCCGAGCAGGAGCCGCGTCACCAGCCGATAAGTCCCCGGCAGCAGCAGGCAGACCAGGATGCCGATCGCGAGCGCAATGAAGGTCCGTGGCCGCGCATAGATCAGCCGCATCGGCCGCGACATCTGGCGGAAGCGGACGAGGACGGGATCTTCCTTTTCCATGCGGATCGTCCGGTGTGAGCGGCATCGGAGGTGCGCTCCCTCCCCCGCTTGCGGGGGAGGGTTGGGGAGAGGGTGTCTCCATAGGCGAGAACCCCCAAGAGGAAAGAGCCCTCACCCGGCGCTTCGCGCCGACCTCTCCCGCAAGCGGGAGAGGTGAAAACCCTGCTGCGTCAGCTCTTCCGCTCGGCGACGAAGCGCGCGGCGGCCTGCAGCACGGCGGCGCGGTCGCCGAAGATCGAGACGGCGCTGTCGGCGCGCGCAAGCAGGTCACGCACGCGCTGCTTGGCGCCTTCGATCCCGAGCTGGGTCACGAAGGTGGTCTTGCCGAGCGCGGCATCGGCACCGGCCGGCTTGCCGAGCGCGGCCGCATCGCCCTCGACGTCGAGCAGATCGTCGGCGATCTGGAAGGCTTCGCCGAGCGCGCGCCCGTAATCGTCGAGCGCCTGATATTCCGCCTTCGAGGCCTGGCCGAGAATTGCGCCGGCGATGCAGCCATAGCGCAGCAGCGCGCCGGTCTTCATCTGCTGGATACGGGCGACGTCGATCGGCTCGTTGCCGCCAAACCGGCCTTCGCCGGCGAGATCGAGGATCTGGCCGCCGACCATGCCGCCGATGCCGGCGCAGCGCGCCAGCGCACGCGTCAAGAGCAGCCGCACATTGGCGTCGCGATGGACCTCGTCGCGGGTGATGATATCGAACGCGAGGGTCAGAAGGCCGTCGCCGGCGAGGATCGCGGTGGCGTCGTCGGTCTGCTTGTGCAGGGTGGGGCGGCCGCGGCGCAGGTCCGAATTGTCCATCGCCGGCAGGTCGTCATGGATCAGCGAATAGCAGTGGATGCATTCCAGCGCGGCGCCCACGAGCAGGGCCGCCTCGCGCGGCACGCCGAACACGGCGGCGCTCTCCACCACCAGGAACGGCCGCAGGCGCTTGCCGCCGTTCAGGCTCGAATAGCGCATTGCGTCCATCAGTCGCTTTGGCCGGGCGATTTCGTCGTGCAGGATGTCGTCCGACAGCAGGCGCCCGAGCAGGGCTTCGGTGTCATCAGCGGTCTTGTCCAGACGTTTGGCGAAATCGGACGGGGACGTGCCGGTCATCAAGAGGGGCTCCAGGACTAAAATTCGGCGGGACAATCCTTTATGCGCCCGCCCCAGTCAATCGTTTGGAAGGCCTAAAAAGTGCTGGAAAAGGCCCGAATTATCACAGACTTAATGCTCCAGCCCGTGGCCGCTCTTCAGTTTGCACCGGAAAGGTCGATTTGCGCATCGTCAAAATCCTGCTGGTGGTGCTCGCGGTCGTGGTCCTCGCGCCTTATGCGATCGCGCCGTTCTACCGCACCGGCCACCCTGTTTCGACGCTGATGGCCTGGCGCAGCTTGCGGGGCGCGCCGATGCAGCGGGAGTGGATCGATCTCGCCGAAATGTCGCCCTCTCTGCCGCGCGCGGTGGTGGCGGCCGAGGATGCCCATTTCTGCAAGCATCACGGCATCGACTGGGGCGCGCTGCGCGAGGCGATCGACGACGCCAGGGAGGACGGCACCGCCTTCCGGGGCGCCTCCACCATTACCCAGCAGTTGGCGAAGAACCTGTTCCTGTGGCAGGGGCGCGATTTCGTCCGCAAGGCGCTCGAATTCCCGCTGGCGCTTTGGATTGACCTCGTCCTGCCCAAGCAGCGGATTCTCGAAATCTACCTCAACATCGCCGAGCTCGGCCCGCAGGGGCAGTTCGGGGTCGAGGCGGCCAGCGCCTATGCCTTCGGCAAGTCGGCCGAAAGCCTCTCGCCCCGCGAGGCGGCACTTCTGGCCTCGATCCTGCCGAATCCGGTCAAACGCAGCGCCCGGACCCCGGGACCGGGTGTCTGGCGGCTGGCAGCCACCTATATGGCGCGGGGGCAGGCAAGCTCGCTTGCGACCTGCTGGCGCGAAAATCGCTGATTTTTGGCCCGTTCCGGGCGCATTTTCCGGCCCAAGAGCCTAGCTTTACGGCCAGCCTTCCTCTATAAGCGCGGCCTTGATCGGCATTCAGCTCGCCTCGTATTGCGGGTGCTGAGCCGTCCCTTCGCGGACGATGCCCTGATGACACCAATCCCTAGAGGATATTGAAATGGCCGTTCCGAGAAGAAAAACCTCGCCGTCGCGCCGTGGCATGCGCCGCTCGGCGGACGCCATCAAGAAGCCGACCTATGTGGAAGACAAGGACTCCGGCGAGCTCCGTCGTCCGCACCATCTCGACCTCAAGACCGGCATGTACAAGGGCCGCCAGGTCCTGAAGAAGAAAGAGTCCTGAAGCCAGGATCTTTCTCGGGCGGGAGATCGGACCCGCCCGATTTCGGCCAACCCATGAGATAGACGGTGACGGCGGCGGAGCGAATGCTTCGCCGCTGCATTGTTCTGTCCGGATATCTTGATCGAGAAGGCATCTCGCCGATGGTCGGTTTCCCGCTGCTTCTGATTCCGCTCGCGGTGTACAACATCATCGCCTTCCTGATGCCCAGCGTGTCCTTCTCGGACGTGCTGTTCAAGGTGCCGATGATTACGGGCGAGGCCTGGCCGGTCACGCTCGCCGATCTCCTGCTGGCGCTCGGCGTCGTGCTGCTGCTGCTCGAGGTGGTCAAGGGCGCGCGGCCGGGCTCGAAGTTCCTGATGGACCATTTGCTGTCGCTGATCATCTTCGGCGCGGCCGCCGCCGAATTCGTGATGTGGCCCAAATTCGGCAACTCCACCTATTTCCTGCTGGTGCTGCTGGCGATGGCCGATTTCCTCGGCGGCATTGCCCAGCGCACGCGCCGTCGCGTCACCTATGTCGCCGAGACGACGGTGCCGGCGCCGCGCAAGGCCAAGCGCAGGGCCGAAGCGCCCGCGGAAGATGTGGAGTCCGAGCGCACGTTCGAGCCGGTGATCGCGCCGCAGCCGGCACCGGCGGTGCCGCCCGCCCCGTCGGCGCAATCCGTCGCTGAATCCGTGCTGATGGATCACCCGGCGCCCAAGCCCGTGCAGGGCGCGCCTTCGCCGGAAATTCCCTCGCCGCAGCTGCAGCCGGGTAACGGCACGCAGTCTTCCGACACGCCGCCGCGCTGATCGGTCTCAAGCCACCTGCCGTGTGCGCGAACTGACGCTTGGCAGCGGTTGCTTGCTGCCATAGGCCATCAGCGCATCCTCGGAGGAGGCGCGGCGGAGCCGGCTCGTTTGCGGCAGCTGCTCGGCATTGGCGATCAATTGTGTGATGAAGCTGGGATCGGGGCGCGGCAGCGACGCCTTGCGGACCCACCGCAACGTCGGCATCAGCGGCACCAGGGCCGTGCCTGTGCCGTCGTCCGCCGCGTCCGATCGATCAGTACTCAACATCGCAATCACCGTTGATCCGGCGAAATTGTCGCGTTTCGGGACGCTGACGCCGGTGCGAGTCATGTACTCGCAAGGCCTATGCCGCCCGCGCCGGTTTGGTTCCGACGCCTTCGGAAACGTGGTTTCCAAATTGTTTATCAACTTTGCCTAGGGTCGGGAGCGAATCTGGCTCTATTCTGTGCCGACAGAGGACTTCTCCACTGTCCCGAATCGAGGCGACTTTGACCCCTGCATTGCCGCAAGCCTCCGACATCCTCGCCGCGCTCGGCCAGGCCGTGTTCGCCTGGGACATCGCCAGCGATGCCATCGTCTGGGGTGAGCAGGTCAGCGCCGTCTTCCCCGGCATTCCCGCCGAGCGGCTCGCGACCGGCGCCGAGTTCGCCAAGCTGATCGAGCCCGCGCAAACGCTGCGGACGGCCGCGCTGGCGCTGACGTCCCCGGTGCACGGCGCCGACGGCACGCCCTACCGGGTCGAGTACGGCGTGCGCATGAGCGCCTCCGATCCCGTGATCTGGATCGAGGAGACCGGCCGCTGGTTCGCGGGCCCCGACGGCCGTCCCACCCGTGCGATCGGCTCCGTCCGCATCAACAATGAGCGCCACGCCCGCGACGAGGAATTGAGCAGGCTGGCCCGGCTCGATCCGCTGACCGGCGAGCTCAACCGCTCGCATCTGATCGCGGCGCTGGCCGAGGCGATCGAGGAGACGGCCCGCTTTCGCTCGACCGCCGCCTTCATGCTGGTCGGCATCGATCATCTCGCCCGCGTCAACGATGCCTTCGGCTTCGACGTTGCCGATGCCGTGATCCTCGACATCGCCAAGCGCATTCGCGCGCGCCTGCGCGGCGGCGACGTGCTCGGGCGCTTCTCCGGCAACAAGTTCGGCCTGATCCTGAAGAACTGCACCGTCGACGACATGAATGTGGCTGCCGAGCGCTTCCTCGCCGGTATCCGCGACGAGGTGGTGCCGACCAAGTCCGGTCCGGTCTCGGTCACCGCCTCGATCGGCGCCGTCAGCCTGCCGCGCTATGCGCGCAACACCGACGAGGCCGTCAACCGCGCCCATGAGACGCTGGACGCCGCCAAGCGCCGCCGCGCCGGCTCCTTCGCATCCTGGCGTCCGGATGCCGCGCGCGACGCGCAGCGCCGCGTCAACATTCGCGTCACCGACGAGATCGTCACCGCGCTCAACGAGCGACGCATCAGGCTCGCCTATGAGCCCGTCGTCTCGGCCGTCTCGCGCGAGCGCGCATTCCATGAATGCCTGGTGCGGATGGACCAGGGCGACGGCCAGGTGCTGCTCGCGCCCGACATCGTGCCGGTCGCCGAACGGCTCGGCCTGATCCGCCTGGTCGATCACCGGGTGCTCGAGCTCGTCGTCGCCGAGCTCGCGGCGGCGCCCGACATCTGTCTCAGCCTCAACATCTCGCCGGATACGACGATGGATCCGGATTGGTGGGCGGGAATCGAATCGCTGATGCTGGCTCATCCCGGTGTCGCCGAGCGGCTGATCATCGAGATCACCGAGACGGTCGCGATCCAGGACATCGACGAGGTTCGCGCCTTCGTCAGCCGCCTGAAGCATTTCGGCAGCCGCATCGCCATCGACGATTTCGGCGCCGGATACACTTCGTTTCGCAATCTGCGCAAGCTCGGCGTGGATATCGTCAAGATCGACGGCGCCTTCGTGCAGAACATCACCCGTTCCGCCGACGACCGCGCCTTCGTGCAGACCCTGATCGACCTCGCCCGCCGTCTCGACATCAAGACCGTCGCTGAATGGGTGCAGGATGAAGAGGCCGCAAACATGCTGCGCGACTGGGGCTGCGACTACATCCAGGGCCGCCTGATCGGGCTGGCGGCAGTGGAGCGCCCGTGGGGCCTGCCGTCGGACAGCGCGCTGCCTGCGGCGAGCTGAGATGCTGTAGGGTGGGCAAAGCGAAGCGTGCCCACCATCCTGCTGAATCGTTGGAAAGATGGTGGGTACGGCGCAAGCGCGCCTTTGCCCACCCTACGAGATCTCTTCACGCCCCCTCGTCCAGCGCCACCAGCTCGCGCTTCTTGCGCAGCGACGGCAGCAGCGGCGCGATCAGCAGCACCAGGGCAAGCGCGAGACAAGCGCCCGAGATCGGCCGCTGCACGAAGGTCCAGAGATCGCCCTGCGACAGGATCAGCGACTTGCGCAGATTGTTCTCCATCATCGGACCGAGCACGAAGGCCAGCACCAGCGGCGCCGGCTCGTAGCCGAGCTTGCGCATGAAATAGCCGATGATCCCGAACGCGATCATCACATAGACGTCGAACACGTTGTTGCTGGAGCAGTAGACGCCGAGGATCGTGAACAGGATGATCAGGGGGAACAGGATGTTGTAGGGCAGCTTGAGCAGCTGCACCCACATGCCGATCATCGGCAGGTTCAGGATCAGCAGCATGACGTTGCCGATATACATGCTGGCGACGATGCCCCAGAACAGGCCGGGGTTTTGCGTGATCAGCAGCGGCCCCGGCTGCAGGCCGTGAATGACGAAGGCCCCGAGCAGCAGCGCCATCACCACGTTCGGCGGAATGCCGAGCGTCATCAGGGGAATGAAGGCGCCGCCCGCCGCGGCGTTGTTGGCCGATTCCGGCCCGGCGACGCCCTCGATCGCGCCGTGGCCGAACCTTTCAGGGGTCTTCGACAGCCGCTTCTCCAGCGCGTAGGAGGCGAATGACGCCACCACCGCGCCGCCGCCCGGCAGGATACCGAGGAAAAAGCCGAGGATGGTGCCGCGGCCGACCGGGCCTGCGCTCACCTTCCAGTCCTCTTTGCTGGGCAGGAGATGGGTGATCCTGGTGTTGATGACGTCGCGCGTGATCGCCTGCTCGGTGTTGAGCAGCACCTCGGCGACGCCGAACAGGCCCATCACCACGGGCACGAGGCCGATGCCGTCGATCAGCTCCATGCGGCCGAAGGTCAGCCGCGGCTGCGCGGTGATGCTGTCGAGCCCGATCAGCCCGAGCACGACGCCGATGCACGCCATCAGCAGCGCCTTCGGCATCGATCCCTGGGTGAGGAAGGTGAGCACGACGAGGCCGAGCACCATCAGGCTGAAATACTCGGCCGGGCCGAAGGCAATGGCGAGGCTGGCAAGCTTCGGCGCCACCAGCATCAAGGCAATCAGCGCAAACGTGCCGGCGACGAAGGAGCCGAACGCGGCGATGCCGAGCGCGGGGCCCGCGCGGCCCTGCTTCGCCATCTGGTGGCCGTCGATGCAGGTGACGACGGAAGCGGCCTCGCCGGGGATGTTGACCAGGATCGAGGTGGTCGAGCCGCCATACATCGAGCCGTAATAGATGCCGGCCATCATGATGATGCCGGATTCCGGCGTGCCCGACAGCGTCACCGGCAACAGCAGCGACATCGCCGAGATCGGGCCGATGCCGGGCAGCACGCCGACCAGCGTGCCGATGAAGACGCCGATGAAGCAGTAGAGCAGGTTGATCGGCAGCAGCGCGACGCCGAATCCATGTGCCACGTTGAGAAGCGTATCCATGGGGTCAACCGATCCCGAACAGGCCGGACGGCAACTGGATCAACAGCAGCCGCTTGAGCACCCACCACATGCCTGATGGCACCAGCACGGCGATCGGGATCGCCAGCGTCCAGCGCACCGGATCGATCAGCCGCAACAGCAGCAGCATCAGCGGGATCGACGACAGCAGGAATCCCAGTGGCTCCAGTGCGAAGGCGAATGCGGTGAGGCAGGCGATGAGGACAAGCGGCTTGCTCCAGCGCGCGTTCTCCCAGCGCGAGGCCAGCGTCGGCCCGCCCTCGGTGATCGCCGAGACGATGATGGCGCCTGCGAACACGCACATCAGGATGCCCGTGTAGAACAGCACATAGCCGGAGCCGGGATCGTTGATGGTGCCGAGCTTGAGCTTCAAGCCCGACCAGATCACGAAGCCGCCGAGCGCGAGCCCGATCAGCCCGCCCCAGAGTTCGGAGTTGCTGAGGCGGAGCTTGACGTTGGTTGGGTTGGTCATTGCTTCCTCTCGTGCCCCGGACGCAGCGCAACACCATAAGTGCGTTCACGCACGTCTTCGACGTGCTATGGTGGTGCGCTGCAGATCCGGGGTCCTGTGGTTCGTGGCAAGGTGGGTCCCGGCTCTGCGGTGCATCGCTGAAGAAGCGCTGCACCGCGTCCGGGACACGCAGATGGCTTGGCTTTTTACTTCTTCGCAAGCCCGAGCGTCTCGATCACCTTGCGTTCGGACTCCGTGACCTCGACGACGAATTTCTTGTAGTCCTCGGTGTTCTTGTAGTTCGGCACCATGTCGTATTTGGCGAGCGTGGCGATCACCGCGGGATCCTCGACCGCCTTCTTGAAGGCATCGTGCAGCTTGGCGACGATCTTGGGATCCATCCCCTTCGGCCCCGCAATGCCGAACGGCGAATCATACACCATGGGATAGCCGAGCTCCTTCAGCGTCGGCACGTCGGGATAGTTCGGCGAGCGTGCGCCGGTCCACACCATCAAGAGCCGCAGCTTGCCGGCGTCGACCAGCGGCCGCCATCCCGTGGAGTCCGCTTGCAGCATGGTGTGCTGCCCCAGCACGGCGGCGTTGGTCTCCGCGCCGCCCTTGAAGGGGACCTGCGTCAGCTTGATGCCGGACATTCCGGCGATCTGCTCCATGCCGATATGCAGCGAGGTGCCGGCGCCGGGCGTGGCATAGGTCACCTTGCCCGGATTGGCCTTTGCGAACTCCACCACGTCCTTCCAGCTCTTGAACTGCGACTCCGCGCTGGTGGTCACGCCGAAAGTGTAGCCGGTGAGATGGACGATATAGGTGAAATCCTTTGCCGGATCCCACGACACCTCCTGCATCAAGGGTAGGCGGAACACGGTGATCGGGATCTGCGAGATGGTATAGCCGTCCGGCTTCGCCGCCGCCGCCATCGTCGCCGGTCCGACCGTGCCGCCGCCGCCCGCCTTGTTGTCGATCACGATCGGCTGCCCCAGCACCTTCGAGGCGCTGTCGGCAATCGCGCGCATCGAGATATCGGTCGATCCGCCGGCCGGCCACGGCACGATCAACGTGATCGGCTTCGTCGGATAGTCCTGCGCATTGACCGCAGTGGAGAGCAACGCGCCCATGACGGCGTGCGCCGCGGCAAATGCAATCGTCTTCAGCCCGTAACCCGACATCGAAACGCCTCCCTCGCGGCGGCCTCTCTGGGACCGCCGTCTCTCGTTCTTGTGAGGGCGATTGTTCCTGAATTTGACGGAGAAGAAAAGCGCATTGCGCGCATCGCTGCGCGGCCGTCGGTCAGCTAACGCCGACAGAGCCGACAGATGCGACAATTGGTCGTTTGGCCGCGTGCCGAGCGACGGAATTTGAGCGGCGAAGCGGTCAGGCCACGCGCCGGACCATGTTCAGCGTCTCGATGGTGCGGCTGACCTCCGAGGCGAGACACGGCTTGCCGAAATAATAGCCCTGGACCGCGGTGCAGCCGCATTCGCGGACGAAGTCGAGCTGTTCCTCGGTTTCCACGCCCTCCGCCGTGGTCTCAACGCCGAGCACGGAGCCGAGGCTCGCGATCGTTCTGACGATGGCAACGCTCTCCGGGCTTTCGCCGAGCGTGCCGACGAAGGAGCGGTCGATCTTGATGCGGTCGAACGGAAACTTGCGCAGATAGCTCAGGGAGGAATAGCCGACGCCAAAATCGTCGAGGCTGACGCGCACCCCGAGCGCGCGGAGCTGGTGCAGGATGTCGATGGTCGCCTTGCTGTCGTCGAGCAGCGCCGTCTCCGTGACCTCGAGCTCGAGCCGTTGCGGCGGCAGGCCGGCTTCCGCAAGTGCGCTGGTGACCATCGCCACCAGCCCGCGGGAGCGGAACTGCACCGGCGACAGGTTCACCGCGACGGTGACGCCGGGCCAGGACGCAGCCGTCGCGCAGGCCGTGCGCAGCACCCATTCGCCGATCGGAACGATCAGCCCGTTCTCCTCTGCAATCGGGATGAATTCGGCCGGAGAGACGAAGCCGCGCGAGGGATGCTTCCAGCGCAGCAATGCCTCGAAGCCGGTGAGCTCGGAGGAATCGAGCCGCATTTGCGGTTGGAACACCAGGTGGAATTCACGCCCTTCCAGCGCGCCGACCAGGTCCTGCTCCAGCGCGTGCCGGCTGCGCGCCTGTTCCTCCATCTCGGGCTCGAACAGCTGATAGGCGCCGCGCCCCTTGGCCTTGGCCTGGTACAGCGCGAGGTCGGCGCATTTCATCAGCTCATCGGCATCGAGCCCGTGGTCGGGTGCGATCGCGATGCCGACGGAGACCCCGACATGGATCGACTGGCTTTCCAGCGGCGGCGGATGACCGATGATCTCGACCAGGAGGCGGGCGAGCGCCTCAGCCGATTGCGGCTGTGGCCCGCGCTGGAGCACGGCGAACTCGTCGCCGCCAAGCCGCGCGACGGTGTCGTGCTCACCGACATTCTCCTTCAGGCGCGCCGCGACCCAGCGCAGCAGGCGGTCGCCGGCGGCGTGGCCGAGGCGGTCGTTGACGGTCTTGAAATTGTCGAGGTCGAAGCACAGCACCGCCATGGCGCCGCCGGCGATCGCGACCTGGTTCAGTCCCTCGCCCATCTTCTCGCGGAACAGCGTGCGGTTGGGCAGGTCGGTGAGCGAATCGTGCCGCGCCATGTGCGCCACCCGGGCCTGGGCCTTGTGGCGCTCGGTGACGTCCTCATAGATCACGACCCAGCCGCCATGCTCCATCCGCTTGTGATTGAGCTTGATGATGCGGCCGTCGCTCAAATGGCGGTGCAGCGTGTGCTCGCCTTCGCGCAGCCTCTCGACGTAGTCGGCATAGAGCTTGGCGCCGGTCATGTTCGGATGGATGCCGAGCTCGCAGCTGTGCTCCATGATCTCCCGCATCGAGACGCCTGGCTTCACGATCTCCGGTGACAATCCGTACATCTCGATATAGCGGCGGTTGCAAACGATGACGCGCAGGCTGGCGTCGAGCATGCACAGGCCCTGGCTCATGTTGTTCAGGGCCGCGTCGAACCGGCGGTACTGCTCGCTCAGCTCCTCGACCGCGCGCTCGCGCTCGGTGATGTCCTCATAAGTGGCGACGAAGCCGCCTTCGGCCAGCGCGCAATAGCGCACCGAGATCACGGTGTCGTTCGACATGCGCCGGCGCATCGGCGAGGAATCGCGATTCGCGATCCGCGCGCTGGCGGCTTCGAGAATCTGTTGCGGGCTGTATTCCGAGGCGAACGCGCCGTTCGCAATGGACCGCTCGATCAGCTCGGCGAGATGGGTGCCGGGCCTGGTCTCATCCGGCGACAACAGGTAGATGTTGCGGTACGTGGAGTTGCAGACCCGAAGCCGCATGTCGCTGTCGAAGAAGGCGAGCCCTTGAGCCATGTTCTCCAGGGCCGCATCGAGGATGAAATTCTGCTGCCGCAGCGTTTCCTCGTATTGCAGCCGCTCCGTGACGTCCTCGTGCACCGTGACCCAGCCGCCGTCGGGCAGGAAGCGGGAGACCGCCTGCACCATCCGTCCGTCGTAGCGCATCACCAGCAGCGTCTTCGGCTTCCTGCTGCGCACATCGTCCAGCCGGCTCTGGTAGAATTCGTCGCCCGACATGCCCGGCAGGTTGCCGCGCGACATCCAGTGCTCGATCACCGTGGAATGCGCGACGCCCGGCTTCACGATCTCGGGATCGAGGTTATAGAGCTTCAGGAACCGTTCGTTGCAGACGACGACGCGGCTGTCGACGTCGTACATGATCAGTCCGTGCGACATGTTGGCGAGCGCGTGCTGGCTGCGCTCGGTCTGCACGCGCAGTTCCGCCTCGAGCCGGGCGAGGCGGGTGACGTCATCGCAGATCGTCATCCAGCCGCCGCCGGGGAGCGGCTTCAGCTCGAGCGACATGACGAGGCCGCTCGCCAGCAATTGCTCGGTGCGGAACGGCTTGCCCGCGGCGATCTGCGCCATCCGCGTCGAATACAACGCGTCGAGCTGGTCTTGTGGAAAGTTGCCGCGGCTTGCGCTGTGCGCGAGCACCTCCCGGTAGCTGGTGCCGACGCGCACGATGTCGGCCGACATGTCGAACAGGGTGAGGTAGCGCTGGTTGGACAGCACGATCCGGTTGTCGGCGTCGTAGACGCAGACGCCTTGCTCCATATGGTCCAGCGCAAGCTGGCTCAGCGCGACCAGGGCGCCTGGCCCCTGCTCACGGCCTGTACCAAGCTCGCTGTCGCGGGTCGACATCATGGGGTCGGCGGGGCCTCGGCCAGCAATAGACTTAATGCAACCTAATTCAGCCGCCGAGGGTAACGAAGAGGCCGGAAAATTCCCTTAAGCGCCGTAGTTTACGGAGGGTGACCTGCGATGGTGAGCGCACGCGTAAACGGCCCGCCGCCAAGGCGATAGGCCCTAGCTCCGGATGAGCGCGGCAATATTCCCGCTCCGCTCGTACAGACTAGGGAGTTGCTCTACGGCCCGTATAGCACGAGCTCCGTATCGGTGAGGTCGCCGAGCCGTGGCTGATGCGGGCCCCTGAAGTATTTCCGGCCGCGCCGCTCGGTGTAGAGGCCGACGAGGCCGGGTACGGGCCCATTGGCGTCGATCGCCACCGCGATCTTGCCGAGCCGCAGCAGCAGCCGTCCGATGCGGCCGGCGCATTCGGCATATTCCGCGGCGCTCCGGCAATAGATCAGCTTCATGGCGGGCGGTGCGATGAAACCGCGGCGGATGCGCACCGGTTGCAGGACGAAGGGGAACGTTCCCTTCGGTGTGCGGCACACCAGGCTGAGGCAATTGTAGCGCGCATGTCGCGTCAGAAGCTCGGTCTCCGCCTCGGAGAGCCCCTTGATCTCCTTGGCGTGCGGCGGAATGACCTCGATTTCGTTCCAGCGTGGGACGCGCGCCAGCGCAGGGACGGAGAAGAATATGCCGCGGCAATAGGCGCGAAAGCCCTGCGTCTCGATGATCGGCCAGGTCCACGGCGCCGGACTGATGTTGAAATAAGTGACGTGCTTGTGCCGCTGGGCGATCTTGGTCAGCAGCGGAGCGTAGTTGCGGTAGGCCGGGTCGACATACCAGCTCGACAAATTGCACCGGATGGCGGTCTCTTCGCCCTCCTTGCGTGCGCTGTAGATCAAGAGCAGCACGCCGACCGGCGTGCCGTCGTCGTCGAGCATGTAGCCGAAGCGCGGATAGCCCTCCGGCACGGTCCGGAAGGCCTGCCGGCGCAGACCCTGAATCCAGTAGTCGCGTGAACGGCCGACGAAGCCGCGCGTCAGCAAGTCCGCGATCTTATCGACGTCGGACTCGGTGATCTCGCGGCATCGGACCTTGGTATGGATCACGCTCGTCTTGCCCGTGGAAATGGCCGGCCTCGTGAGTTGGGTCAGCGCCAGCCTTCGCCATGGGCCTCGGCCGCGACAGGCGGCTGCAGGCCCAGGACGTCCCGCACCTTGGCGGGCCAGGCGGAAAGATCGGTGCCGTGGGTGTGGAACATGGCGACGGCCAGACGGTCCATGCCGAAGGCAACGCACCCGGTATGGGCCGGCTCGCCGTCGGCGTCCTGGATTCCCCAGGTCGTGCCGAAATGCTCGCGGTGATAGTTGAAGCTCATGCACGCCGTCGGCTGCTCTTCCGAGCGCAGCGGGATGAGCAGCTCGAACTTGAGCTGCTGCTGCTTCTGGCTCACCGCTTTCATCTGGCCGACCCGGCCGAAAAACGGGTCGCTGGCATAGTCGACGCGGAAGCTGAGGCCGAGATCGGTCGCGATCTTCTGCGCGCGCACCATCCAGCGCTCGCGGAAATCGGCGACGTCATCGGGGCTGCCGATGCAGACATATTCGCGCATGCGGAACGATTGCAGCCGGTCGAGATGCTTCGAGGGTTCGCGGCGGAAGCAATCCGCGGCAACATCGAAGCGCAGGCCGCCCTTCGGCAATTGGCCACGGCTCGCCGCGATCGGGTAGACCGGATAGCAGGCGGCCGGCGACAGCACGAGATCGGCCGGCGACAGCGAAGTCGTCCAGTCGCCGCCGGCATCGAAGCGGCTCACCGCGGCGTTGATCTCGCGTTCGGTGCCGTGCAGGCCGCAGACGCAGCCGAGCAGGTTCGGAAAGCTCTTGAGATAGCCGGACTTCTCCAGCTGGGAGCGGCTCATCACCGGCGGGAAGCGCATCACCTCGGTGCCGGCCTCGCGATGAGCCGTGATCAGCGCGGCGAGCTTCTCGACGATGCCCTCGTAGAGTGCAGTGCGGGCATAGACGCCGTCGGCGCCCATGCGGTGGAACAGCCTGTCGGCGAGATGATCGAGCGGATCGATCATCTGCGGCGCGGTGGTGGGCGAGTCGGGGAGGACGGCAATATTCATGGTTCGGTGTCCTGCTATCTCAAAATTGTTCTTGTTGAAGCGGTCGCGGAGGCACGTCAGTCGCGAAGGCTCGCCGGCACCCCGCTCATCAATGTCGACGTCGCGGCATTGGCCAGGATCCGGTCGTTGTTGATCATGATCGGCGACGACAGCACGTCGCGGAGGTGGCGGCCCATGGTGAACTCGCCGTCGTTGCGATATCCGGCAAGACCCGCGGTGCGCATCGCGTGCATCACGGTCTCGACCGCGAGCTCGGAGGCCTGCACCTTCAGAAGCGTGATCGAGGACTGGAAGTCGAGCGAGGTCAGCGCACGCTCGTCATGCTCGACGCGGGCAAACGCGTCGATATTGGCGGCGATCAGCGCGCGCAGCTTGGCCAGCGACATCTTGGCGGCGGTGAAGTGCGCCGCGGCCGGGGGCATCTGTCCGCCGGACGAGCGCGCCGCCTTGCGGATGAAGGCCTGCGCGCGCGTTACCGCCGCAGCGGCGATGCCGGCCCAGGCCGACGACCAGCACAGATGCGCGAACGGCGTCATGGTCTGGGCGTGGATCTTGTCATAGGATTCCGGGAAGACGCGGTCGGCGGGGCAGTCGACCTTCAGCTCGAACCCGGTCGAGCAGGTGCCGCGCATGCCGAGCGTTTCCCAGCCCAGCGTCCGCTTGAGCGAATAATCGTCCTTGGCGAGCGCCAGCAGCACCTGGTCGGAGGCGGCGGCTTCGGTGGCGCGGCGGGCGATGGTGACGAGGCCATCGGCTTCGGCGCCGTAGGAGATCACGGTGGCGTCGCGCACCAGCGAGACGGTGTCGCCGGCATGGTCGACCGCAGCCGCGCTGGCGCGGATGTTGCCGCCGTTCTGGCCTTCGGTGGTGGAGGAGGCGAGCAGCCATTGGTCGCGCGCGACCCGGCGCATCATGGTCTCCATCCAGGGAATGCCATGGCCGTGCCTGATGACGCAGGCGACCTTGGTCTGGTGCATCGCGTAGATCATCGCCGTGGACGCGCAGGCGCGTCCGAGCGTGTAGCAGATGTCGGTGACGTCATGGATCGAGGCACTGAGGCCGCCGAACTCGACCGGAACCATCACGCCGAGCAGCTTCTGCTCACGCGCGACGTCGAAGGCCTTGTGCGGGAAGCGGGCGTCGCGATCGACCCCGTCTGCGTCGGCCGCGGCCGCGGCGGCGGTCCGGACGGCGCGCTCGATCAGGGAGGGACCCTGCTCGAGATAGCTCGTTTCGTCGACAGTGAGGACTGCTTCACGCACGTTCATGCTCGTCCGCCTCCGGTTTGCCGTTCGAGATCGCCGGCACCATTCCCGATGCCGCTAGAAGCGATCCTTCAGCCATCTTTGCTTGTGAGACGAGGCTACGGATTTAATTCAAATTCGTCGATGAAATAGAGGGTAAACAAAACCCAATTCCGAACGAACAGTTAAGGTCCGGTTGTTCGCATCACCGGATTCTCCGGCATCACGTTAGGACTCTGGAAGAAGCCTGGATTTCGGACAATCTGAGTCATCGTTTACTAAGAAACGCGAAGTATTGGTGCCGCCCATTGCAGGACCGGCAGGCCGCGACCATCGTAGCCGGTAATCCGGTCCGACCCCGATCAACAGATGGGAATTTTGCCGATGCAGGCCTTCGATACCGATTTGCGCAATCGCATCATCAAGCTGGTGAAGGGCATCCTCGAACAGAATTCGCTCGCCGCAGACGTTACGCCTTCGGCCAAGCTCGTCGATATCGGCCTGACCTCGATGGACATGGTCAATCTGATGCTTGGGGTCGAGGCCGAATTCGACTTCACCATCCCGCAGTCCGAGATCACGCCGGAGAATTTCCAGTCCGTGCAGACGCTGGAGCGGTTGGTCACGATGCAGCTTCAGCCGGCTACCGCGGCGTAAGCCGACTCTCTCCTCCGTCATTGCGAGCCAACGGGTCCGCGCGAAGCGCGGCCCGATGACAGGCTCCGCGAAGCAATCCAGCCTGCCTCCGAGGTGGCGGTCTGGATTGCTTCGTCGCTTCAGCGCGAGCTCGACATGACGCAAATCGAGACCATCCCCCGTTCCAAATCCGCCTCAAAACTGGCATAGCTTAACCATGTCACATTTGACGGACAGGGTGGAGCAGGCATGACGCAGGCGGTATTGGGCATCATCGGCGGCTCGGGCATCTATGACCTGCCCGGCCTCGAGGGTGCGCGCGAAGAGGTGATCAAGAGCCCCTGGGGCGAGCCGTCTGCGCCCTTGCGGCGCGGCTCCATCGCCGGCCTGCCGATCGTGTTCCTGCCGCGGCATGACAAGGGGCACCGGCTGTCCCCGTCCGACATCAACTATCGCGCCAACATCGACGTGCTGAAGCGCGCCGGCGTCACCGACCTGATCTCGCTCTCGGCCTGCGGCTCCTTCAGGGAGGAACTGCCGCCCGGCACCTTCGTTCTCGTTGACCAGTTCGTCGACCGCACCCACAAGCGCGAGAGCTCGTTCTTCGGCCGCGGCTGTGTCGCACACGTGTCGATGGCGCACCCGGTTTCGCCCCGACTGCGCATCCATCTGGCGGCAGCCGCCGAAGCGGAGGGCATCGCGATCGCGCGCGGCGGCACCTATGTCTGCATGGAAGGGCCGCAATTCTCCACCTACGCGGAAAGCATGACCTACAAGACATCAGGCTATTCCGTGATCGGCATGACCAACATGCCCGAGGCCAAGCTCGCGCGTGAGGCGGAGATCTGCTACGCCACCGTCGCGATGGTGACGGATTTCGACTGCTGGCATCCCGACCACGATGCGGTCACCGTGCAGGACATCATCCGCGTGCTGAACTCGAATGCCGACAAGGCGAAGGCGCTGGTGGCGCGGCTGGCCAAGGATTTTCCGCGCGAGCACGAGCCGTGCCCGATCGGTTCGGACCGTGCGCTCGACAGCGCGCTGATCACGGCGCCGGAGGCGCGCGATCCCGAGCTCCTGAAGAAGCTCGATGCGGTGGCCGGGCGCATCCTGCGCCCGTGAGACGCAAGAAGAACGAAAAGGCAGAATGCCATGAAGGTCGACGGCAAGCATTTCCGCAGCATCTGGCGCGAGCGCGACGGCTGGTCGGTCGGCGCGATCGATCAGCGCCGGTTGCCGCATGAATTCGTCGTTGCGCGGCTGACCTCGTGTGAAGATGCGGCCGTTGCCATCAGCGACATGCTGGTGCGCGGCGCGCCGCTGATCGGCGCCACCGCCGCTTACGGCATGGCGCTCGCGATGCGCGAGGACGCCTCCGACGCCGGGCTGAAGCGCGCCTATGACACGCTCGTCGTGGCGCGCCCGACCGCGATCAACCTGAAATGGGCGCTGGACGAGATGCGCGCGGCGCTCGCGCCGATCGATTCGGTTGAAAGAGCGGAAGCGGCCTACGCGCGTGCCGACGAGATCGTCGAACAGGATGTCGAGATCAACCGCGGCATTGCCGGCAACGGCCTTGAGCTGATCGAGGCGATCGCGGCGAAGAAGCCGGGCGAAGTGGTCAACGTGCTGACTCATTGCAACGCCGGCTGGCTTGCCACCGTCGACTGGGGCACGGCGACGGCGCCGATCTATCTCGCGCATGAGCGCGGCATCAAGGTCCATGTCTGGGTCGACGAGACGCGTCCGCGCAACCAGGGCGCCTCGCTCACGGCCTGGGAGCTCGGCCATCACGGCGTGCCGCACACGGTGATCCCGGACAATACCGGCGGGCACCTGATGCAGCACGGCATGGTCGATCTCGCCATCGTCGGCACCGACCGCGTCGCCGCCAATGGCGACGTCTGCAACAAGATCGGCACCTACCTGAAGGCGCTCGCCGCACACGATAACGGCGTGCCGTTCTACGTGGCGCTGCCGTCGCCGACGATCGACTTCGCCGTTCATGACGGCATCCGCGACATCCCGATCGAGCAGCGCAGCGGCGTGGAGGTCACCGACATGACCGGCCGCACCGCGGACGGCCGGCTGGAGACGGTGCGCATCGTGCCGGAGGGATCGCCGGTCGCAAACTATGCCTTTGACGTGACCCCGGCGCGGCTCGTCACCGGTCTCATCACCGAGCGCGGTGTGCTCAAGCCGGATCGTGCCGCGCTGGCGGCGGCGTTTCCGGAGCGCATCGCCACCGCGGCGAAGTAGTCGGTTCACCAGGCGAGATGGCTCCACGCCGTCATTGCGAGCGCAGCGAAGCAATCCAGAGTCTTTCCGCGGAGGCAGTCTGGATTGCTTCGCTGCGCTCGCAATGACGGAGTATGATGCGCTACCCCAGCTTCAATCCCGTCGCCTTCTCGAGCTCCGCGATCGCCTGCGCCCCGCTCGTCACCTTGATCGTAGTCATGCCCATCTCGCGCGCCGGCTTCAGATTGACGCCGAGATCGTCGAGATAGACGCAATTGTTCGGATCGACCTTCAGCGTCTCGACCATCATCTGGTAGATGCGCGGATCCGGCTTGCGCAGCCCGATCTTGGCGGACTCGATGACATGGTCGAACAGCACCATGACTTCGGCAATGTAAAGCGAGCGCCCGGTCATGCTGCCGATCGCGTTGGCCGGCAGATTGTTGGTGATGCAACCAGTCTTGAATTGCGCCTTGATGCGCTTCAGGGCCTCGACCATCTCCGGGCGCAGATCGCCCTGCAGCAGCGGCAGCACGTCACGGCCACGCACTTCCGCGCCGAGCGCGAGCGATTCGGCGGCGAACAATTCGTCGAACGTCTCGATGTCGACCTCGGCGCGCTCGAACCTGGCCCAGGCATTTTCCAGATGATTGGCGGCGTTGGTGCGCCGGATGATATCGGCGGGCAGGCCGCGCTCGGTCTCGAACCGCGTGAACGCCTCGAACGGCGAGCTCGTCAGCACGCCGCCAAAATCAAAGATCACCGCCTCGATCGCCACTACCCTGCCCTCGTCAATTCCTTTCCAAGAGGGCTAGCATGCGCTATCGGCAAGAGCCAGTCCGAAGCAATCGCCAGGCTTCACCGATGCCGATGCGTGTTCCCATGACGAAGCCTGCCGCCTTCATCGCAGCTGCGCTGCTGCTCGCGACCCCCGCCCATGCCATCGTCGGCGGCGGCACGCCGCAGGCCGATGGCGTCGCCCGCGCCGTCGTCACCATCGTCGGCTCGCGCGGCAATTTCTGCACGGGCAGCCTGATTGCGCCACGGGTAATCCTGACAGTCGCGCACTGTGTTCAGCCCGGCGCGGATTACAAGGTCGTCGATCGCAGCGGCGACGGCCAGCCGCAATTGTTGAACGTGCGCACCGTCGCCATCCATCCGAACTTCAACATGCAGGCGATGCAGGCGCATCGCGCCACCGCCGACGTGGCGCTGCTGCAATTGGAAATTCCATTGAAGGGAAAATCCACGGTGACGGTCGGCATGCCCACGATTCCAATTCAGGTCGGCAGCCGCTTCGTCATCGCCGGCATCGGCGTCACGGTTCGCGGTGACGGCAAGAGCGGCGGTACCACGCGCGTGGCCGGCCTCGTTGCAACAGGACAGCCCGGCACGCTCCAGATCCGCCTGGTCGATCCCGTAACCAACGGTGTTCGCGACGGAATTGGCGCCTGCACCGGCGATTCCGGCGGCCCCGTGTTCGAGGACAGGCCGAACGGTCCTGCGCTCGTCGGCCTCATCAGCTGGTCGACAGGACCGAACGGCGCCGACGGTTGCGGCGGCTTGACCGGCGTGACGCCGCTGACGCTCTATCGCGACTGGATCTTGCAGACCGCGCGGAGCTGGGGTGCGGCACTGTGATTTGACCGCGACTTGATCTATGTCATTTTGAAGCGGAGGCGCGGCGGGTGATCATGCCCGTCGCGGAGGAAACGCGCCGTCTGGTCAAGGACGGCCACAAAGACAAGCAAGGCATAGAAGCAACAATGAATGTCGCTGTTCGCAGTCACGCCACGGCCAAACAGGCTTCTGAACATTTCGACGTGCTGATCGTCGGCGCCGGCATCTCCGGCATCGGTAGCGCCTATCACATCCAGAAGCAGCTTCCGGGCACGAGCTACGTCATCCTGGAGACGCAGGAAACATTCGGCGGCACCTGGAGCACACATCGCTATCCCGGCATTCGCTCCGACAGTGATCTCCATACCTTCGGCTACAGTTTCAAGCCTTGGGTCGGCCCGCCGATTGCGACAGCCGAGGAGATCCTCTCCTATATGAAGGAAGTGATCGACGACAACGATATCGCGCGGCACATCCGCTACCGGCACAAGATCAATTCCGCGAGCTGGTCGAGCGAGCAGAATCTCTGGACCATCGAGGCGGTGACGACCGACACCGGCGAACCCAGGACGTTCACCGCGAACTTCCTCTGGATGTGCCAGGGCTATTATCGCCATTCCGAAGGCTATACGCCGGAATGGAAGGGCATGGATCGCTTCAAGGGCCGCATCGTCCATCCGCAGACCTGGCCCGACGATATCGACCTCACCAACAAGAAGGTGGTGGTGATCGGCTCGGGCGCCACCGCGGCAACGCTGGTGCCGAACATCGTCGACACATGCGCCCATGTCACCATGCTGCAGCGCTCGCCGACCTATTTCCGCCTCGGCCGCAACGCCATCGAGATCGCGGAAGAATTGCGACGGCTGCAGGTCGACGAAGCCTGGATCCACGAGATCGTGCGGCGCAAGATCCTGTTCGAGCAGGATGCCTTCACCAAGCTCTGCGTGTCCAAGCCCGAGCAAGTGAGGAAGGAGTTGATCGGCCAGATCAGCGCCGTGCTCGGTCCCGACTACGACGTCGAGACCCACTTCACGCCAAAGTACCGGCCGTGGCGGCAGCGCATCGCCTTCGTGCCGGATGCCGATTTGTTCAAGGGCATCGCCAGCGGCAAGGCCTCCGTCGTCACCGACGAGATCGAATGCTTCGTCGAGAACGGCATCCAGCTCAAGTCGGGCAAGCTGCTCGAGGCCGATGTCATCGTCACCGCGACCGGCTTCAATCTCGCCGCGCTCGGCGACATCGCCTTCGAGATCGACGGCAAGCCGCTCGCCTTCGGCGACACCGTCACCTATCGCGGCATGATGTTCACGGGCGTGCCGAACATGGTCTGGGTGTTCGGCTATTTCCGCGCCAGCTGGACGCTGCGCGTCGATCTCGTCGCCGATTTCGTCTGCCGGCTGCTCGGCCACATGAAGGCAAAGGGTGCCAACAAGGTCGAGGTGAGCTTGCGCCCCGAGGACCACAACATGCCGATCCTGCCCTGGATCGATCCGGAAAACTTCAACCCCGGCTACATGATGCGCAACATGAACCTGTTGCCCAAGCGCGGCGACAAGCCGGAATGGCAGCACAGCCAGGATTACTGGACCGAGAAGGACGAGATCCCGAAGACGGACCTGGACGACAAGGCGTTTGTCTACAGTTGAAGATGCCGATGTAAGGGGCGGTTAGCGACCGCCACACACCCCACTCTCGTCCCGGGGCGCGAAGCGAGCCCGGGACCCATAACCACACGGAGTGGTTATGAAGCCAGCTGGTCACTCCGAGTCTTCGCAAAACTACTCCCTGGGGTTATGGGTCCCGGATCTGCGCGCCGCTTCGCTGCGCTTGTCCGGGACGACACCGTTTGCTCGGTTGGCAGCGCCTCAACTCATCTACACCGCCGCTCACGAATTCCGTCGCGTCGCATTCGCGGCAATCGCCGCCGCTGCGGTCCGGTTCTCGACGCCGAGCTTGGCGTAGATCTGCTCCAGGTGCTTGTCGACGGTGCGCGGGCTGAGGCCCAGAATTTGCGCGATGTCGCGGTTGGTCTTGCCCTTGCTGAGCCAGGCCAGCACCTCGCCTTCGCGCGTGGTGAGGCCGAGCTCGCTGGTGAATTCGGGCGGCAGCGCGGTGCCGGCTTCCTTGGACAGCCGCAGCAAAAATTCGTTCGGCGCGGTCTCGCCCATGTAGTAGAAGCGGAGCTGCGGATTGTCAGGCAGCGACGCGGCCTGGGATTTCGAGCCGCTCTTGATCTTCGCCTGCTCGAGCCATTGCAGCAGCGCTGGCGGCAGCACGAAGTCGTCGGCCTGCGCGCCGTGATGGTCGGACAGCAGCTTCTGCGCCTGCGGCGTCGCCCACAGCAAATTGCCCTGGCGATCGACCGCGAACAGGAAGCGGCCGGAGACATCGAGCGCGGCGCGCGCGCTCTGGGTCAGCCGGGCATTGCCGAGATGGACGCGGATCCGCGCCAGCATCTCCTCGATCACGATCGGCTTGGTCACGTAATCGACGCCGCCGGCTTCAAGTCCACGCACGATGTGCTCGGTCTCGGCAAGACCCGTCATGAAGATCACCGGGACATTGGCGAGACCCGCATCGCGCTTGAGCCGGCGGCAGGTCTCGAACCCGTCGATCCCTGGCATCACGGCATCGAGCAGAATGATGTCGGGCGTGATCTGGTCGATGATGCGCATCGCCGCGGCGCCGTCGAGCGCCACCATCACCGTCATGCCGGCGCCGTCGAGCGCGTCGGTGAGCAGCCGCAGCGTCTCCGGCGAATCGTCGACGACGAGCGCGACGTCGCGCTTCTTGGGTTCAATGCTCATAAGCATGCAACGTCTTCAATGTGGCCATGTACTGGTCGAGATCGAAGCGATCGACCAGCGACCGCATCTGCGCGACGAAGTCGGCATGCTCGGGGTGCTCGCTGCCGATCTCGTCCAGCTTCAGCTGGATGCCCTTGACGTAGCCGATCTGGCCGAGCCCGATCAGCGCCTCGATATGCCGCAGCGGCGGCCTCGATCCGGTCGCTGGATGCCAGAACGGCACCGCGACCTCATGCGAGCCGTATTGCCATTCGATCTTGAGGAGCTGGCGAATCGTCGCCAGCAGCCGCGGGATGTCGATCGGCTTCATCAGGTAGCCGTCGTGGAAGGGCTGCGCCAACGGCGTGCCATGGGCCTCGAGCGCGCTTGCCGATACCATCAGGATGCGCGCCTGATGATGGCCGTTGGCGCGCAAGGCCTCGGCGACCGCCCAGCCATCCATGGCGGGCATCGAGATGTCGAGCAGGAACAGATCGGGCCGGCAATGCTGCGCCAGTGCAAGGCAGCCGGCGCCGTCGGGCGCGCTCAGCAGGATGAAGCCGAGTGGCGTCAGCACCTCGCGCAGGAGGTCGCGATGCACGGGATCGTCGTCGGTGACGAGGATGGTCTTGCGCGCGCCGTGATAGCCGGAGACCGGCGCCTCCACCGGTGCGATGCGCTGGGGATTGGTGACCTCCGAGAGCAGGATCTTGACCTTGAACGTCGAGCCGGTGCCGACCGTGCTCGCGACCTTGATGTCTCCGCCCATCACGCCGGCGAGCAGGCGGCTGATGGTGAGCCCGAGGCCGGTGCCGGTCTGCGGCTGCGAGGCACCGAGCGCGCCCCGCTCGAAGGGCGCGAAGATGCGTTCGAGATCGCCGCCCTGGATGCCCGGGCCGGTGTCGATCACCTCGAACTCGGCGACGGGGCTGCGATAGTGCACCACGAACTGCACGCTGCCGGACTGGGTGAACTTGATGGCGTTCGAGAGCAGGTTGATCAGCACCTGGCGCAACCGCTTCTCGTCGGCATAGACGACGCGCGGCAGCGTTGCCGGCCGCCTGAACACGAAGTCGATGCCCTTGGCCGCGGCCTGGAGGCGGAACATGCCGACGAGCTGGTCGAGGAATTCGCTCAGGCGCACCTCGTCGCGGGACAGATACAGCCGCCCCGCCTCGATCTTGGAGATGTCCAGGATGCCGTCGATCAGGCCGGAGAGATGGTCGGCGCTGCGGCGGACGACGCGGACCTGGTCGCGCGGCTTGGCGCCAAGGCTCGCGTCCTGCTCGAGCAGCTGCGCGTAGCCGCTGATCGCATTGAGCGGCGAGCGCAGCTCGTGGCTCAACCCCACCACATAGCGGCTCTTGGCGAGGTTGGCGGATTCGGCAACTTCCTTGGCACGCTGGAGCTCGGCGTCGGTGCGCTTGTGCGCGTCGATCTCCTGGATCAGCAGCGTGGTCTGACGCCGCGTCTCGGCCTCGGCGGCGCGGCGGCTCTGCTGCGCCAGCACGAACAGCCACGCCACCACGCCGATGATGATGCTGAGCGAGAAGAACACCTTCCACAGCACGTCGGACACGAGCTCGTTGTCGCCGTGCACGCTCGCCGACGTCTGCAGATAGATCAGTCCCAGCACCAGGGCGATCAGGCCGGCGGAGATCACGAACACGCCGATATAGTGGCCGACTTGCGAGTTGATCCGGGCGTAGATCGGCTGCGGCATCAGCCTGCCCAGCGTCTCCGACACCTGCGCCTGGAATCTCGCGTGCGGCTTGCAGAGATCGTGGCAGCGCGCGTCCAGCGAACAGCACAGCGAGCAGATCGGACCCGCGTAAGCGGGGCAGGAAGCCATGTCCTCCGGCTCGAACGAGTGCTCGCAGATGCAGCACTGGATCGCCTCGATGTTCTGCCAGCTCCGCTTCGGCTTGCGCGCGATGTAGTACTTGCCGTCCGTGGCCCAGGCGATCAACGGTGCCGTGAGGAAGGCCGCCGCGAGCGCGATGAAGGCCGACAGCGCCTTCGCGGTCGGCCCGAACAGGCCGTAGAAGGCGCTGATGGAGACGATGGTCGCGATCGTCATCGCTCCCACGCCGACCGGATTGACGTCGTAGAGATGCGCGCGCTTGAACTCGATCTGCTGCGGCCGCAATCCGAGCGGCTTGTTGATGACGAGGTCGGCGACCAGCGCGCCGACCCAGGCGATCGCGACGTTGGAATAGAGCGCCAGCGTCTGCTCGAGGGCCTTGTAGACGCCGATCTCCATCAGCAGCAGGGCCACGATGACGTTGAAGACCAGCCAGACCACGCGCCCTGGATGGCTGTGGGTCAAGCGCGAGAAGAAGTTCGACCAGGCGATCGAGCCGGCATAGGCGTTGGTGACGTTGATCTTGACCTGCGACAGGATCACGAAGGTGCCGGTCAAGGCCAAAGCGAGGTCAGGCTGCGACAGCACATAGCGGAATGCCTCGAGATACATGTGCGCCGGCTCGGCGGCCTCCTCGGGCGGCACCCCATGGCTGAGCGCGAAGAAGGCGAGGAACGAGCCCGCCAGCAGCTTGAGCGCGCCCAGCACGATCCAGCCCGGCCCGGCGCTCATCAGCGCCATCCACCAGGAGGCCCTGGAGGCGCGGCGGTCACGCGGCAGGAAGCGCAGGAAGTCGACCTGCTCGCCGATCTGCGCCACCAGCGAGAACACGACCGAGGCCGCAACGCCGAACAGCAGGAGATCGAAATGCCCGTTGAGGTCGCCATGCTCGCCGGAGAACTTATGCCACTCCGCAAAGGAGCGCGGGTTGTGCCAGGCGATCGCGGCGAACGGAATGATGTGAAGGATCACCCACAGGGGCTGCGTCCACAATTGGAAGCGGCTGATCAGCGTGATGCCGTAGGCCACCAGCGGGATGATGACGACGGCGCTGATGAGATAGCCGACCGGCCGCGGAATCCCGAAGCACATCTCGAGCGCGGAGGCGAGGATCACGGCCTCGATCGCGAAAAAGATGAAGGTGAAGGACGCGTAGATCAGCGAGGTGACGGTCGAGCCGATGTAACCGAAGCCGGCACCCCGCGTCAGCAGGTCGATGTCGATGCCGCATTTAGCGGCATAATATGCAATGGGCACCCCGCAGCCGAAGATGATGATGGAGACCACGACGATGGCCGCGGTCGCGTTGGTGACGCCATAGTTCAGCGTGATGGTCCCGCCGATCGCCTCCATCGCCAGGAACGAGATCGCGCCCAGTGCCGTGTTGGCGACGCGGGCGGCGGACCAGCGCCGCGCGCTCTTGGCGGTGAAGCGCAGGGCGTAATCTTCCAGCGTCTGGTTGGCGACCCATTGATTGTACTGGCGCCTGACGCGGTCTATTCGCTGCCGCCCTGCCACTTAACCCCACTCCCGATACGGACCCGGACCCCTCGCAAATTCCGTACCAGAAACCTACGTCGGCATTTTGCGGTGCAATATACGCGATCTTGCGTATGCGTGCGCTGCATAAATTCGAGCCATCCTCACGGGCACCAATCGCGTGTTCTCGAACAAAAGTGGGGTGCTCATGTCAGACGAAGCAAACAAGGGCCTGTTGTCGCCGCTGCGGCGCAAATTGTTGATGGGGATGGCGGCCGTGCCGGCCATCACGATGCTGCCGCGGGCGTCCTTTGCGCAGGCGCCGGCGACATCGGCGGTCAATACGACGGGTCTGGCCGTCACCGACACCGAGGTCACGGTCGGCATCCTGCATTCGGCGACCGGCACCATGGCGATCTCCGAGACCGGCTCGATTCAGGCCGAAAAGCTCGCGATCGAGCAGATCAACGCGGCCGGCGGCGTGCTCGGCCGCAAGATCAAGTTCATCCAGGAGGACGGCGCGTCGGACTGGCCGACCTTCGCCGAGAAGGCGAAGAAGCTGCTCGTCAACGACAAGGTCGCGGCGATCATGGGCTGCTGGACCTCGGCCTCGCGCAAGGCGGTGCTGCCGGTCGTCGAGCAGTATAACGGCATGCTCTACTACCCGACCTTCTACGAAGGCCTCGAGCAGTCCAAGAACGTCATCTACACCGGCCAGGAAGCAACCCAGCAGATCCTCGCCGGCCTGAACTGGATCGCCAAGGAGAAGGGCGCAAAGTCCTTCTTCTTCATCGGCTCCGACTACATCTGGCCGCGTACCTCCAACAAGATCGCCCGCAAGCACGTCGAAAACGTGCTCAAGGGCAAGGTCGTCGGCGAGGAATATTATGCGCTCGGCTCGACGCAGTTCAACTCGGTCATCAACAAGATCAAGCTGACCAAGCCGGACGTGATCTTCACCGACGTCGTCGGCGGTTCCAACGTCGCCTTCTACAAGCAGCTCAAGGCGGCCGGCGTCGATCTTTCCAAGCAGCCGCTGCTCACGATCTCGGTGACCGAGGATGAGATCGACGGTATCGGCGGTGAGAACATCGCGGGCGCCTATGCCTGCATGAAGTACTTCCAGTCGCTCGACAATGCGAACAACAAGGCGTTCGTCTCCGCGTTCAAGAAGGTGTGGGGCGAGAAGACCGTGATCGGAGACGTCACCCAGGCTGCCTATCTCGGTCCCTGGCTGTGGAAGCTGACGGTCGAGAAGGCCGGCTCCTTCGACGTCGACAAGATCGCGGCGGCTTCGCCGGGCGTCGAGTTCAAGGGCGCGCCGGAAGGCTATGTGCGCATCCACGAGAACCATCACCTCTGGTCGAAGACCCGGGTGGGACGCGCCAAGCTCGATGGCCAGTTCGAGCTGATCTACGAGACCGCCGATCTCGTCGAGCCGGATCCGTTCCCCAAGGGCTACCAGTAAGACGCGCGACCAATAAGTCGCGGCGCCCGGCGCACTTTCCCTCAAGGCAAAACCGCTCCCTGGCGTGGATCGCAAGTCCATGCCTCAAGCCCCCGCGTCGCGAACCTGCTCGCGACGCGGGACCCTTTCCCGACGGAGGACATAGATGTTCGGCGACTATTCGATTGGCGACCTCGGCTCGATCTTCGTCATGCAGGGGTTTGCCGGACTGATCCTGTTCTCCGTCTATGTCCTGATGGCGCTCGGACTTGCCATCATCTTCGGCCAAATGGGCGTCATCAACATGGCCCATGGCGAGTTCATGATCCTCGGAGCCTACGTCACCTGGATGACCTCCAATCTCTTCCAGGCCTATCTGCCGAGCCTGTTCAGCGGCTACTTCTTCCTTGCCATGATATTGGCCTTCCTCGCATCTGGCGCGCTGGGCATGCTGGTGGAATGGGGGCTGATACGGCACCTCTATAAACGCCCGCTCGATACGCTGCTCGCGACCTGGGGCCTCAGCCTGATGCTGCAGCAGGCCTATCGCTCGGTGTTCGGCGCGCGCGAGGTCGGCGTCGAGCTGCCGCAATGGATGCTCGGCTCGCTCCACGTCACCGACAGCATCGAGGTGCCGATCAACGGCGTCTTCGTGATGTGCCTCACCGTGCTGATCACCATCTGCGTCGCCTATGTTCTTTACATGTCGCGCTGGGGCCGCCAGGTGCGCGCGGTCGTGCAGAACCGCATCATGGCGGGCGCCGTCGGCATCAACACCGAGAAGGTCGATCGCTACACCTTCGGGCTCGGCTGCGGCATCGCAGGTGTCGCCGGCAGCGCCTTCACCATGATCGGCTCGACCGGGCCGACGTCGGGCCAGCTCTACATCGTGGATACGTTCCTGGTCGTCGTGTTCGGCGGCGCCGCCAGCCTGCTCGGCACCATCGCCTCCGCGTTCTCGATCTCGCAGACGCAATCGACGCTCGAATTCTTCATGTCCGGCTCGATGGCCAAGGTGCTCACGCTACTCGCGGTCGTCGGCATCCTGATGCTGCGCCCGCAGGGTCTCTTCGCCCTCAAGGTCCGCAAATAATCTGGAAGCAGGCAAGTCATGGTCATCAACTCACGCTTCTTCAATCGATCCGAGCTCATGGGCTTCATTGCGCTCGCCGCCGTGCTGTTCGTGATCCTGCCGCTGACGCTGGACGTGTTCCGCCTCAATCTGGTCGCGAAATATTTGACCTACGCCTTTGTCGCGCTCGGCCTCGTGCTGTGCTGGGGCTATGGCGGCATCCTGAGCCTGGGGCAGGGCGTGTTCTTCGGCCTCGGCGGCTATTGCATGGCGATGTTCCTCAAGCTCGAGGCCTCCAGCGTCGAGAACACCAAGATCCAGTCGACACCCGGTATCCCAGATTTCATGGACTGGAATCAGATCACGGCGCTGCCGTTGTTCTGGCAGCCGTTTCACAGCCTCACCTTCACCATCCTCGCCATCATCCTGGTCCCCGGCCTGTTCGCCCTGATCATCGGCACCGCGATGTTCAAGCGCCGCGTCGGCGGCACCTATTTCGCCATCATCACCCAGGCCGTCGCCGCCATCCTCACCATTCTGATCGTGGGACAGCAGGGCTATACCGGCGGCATCAACGGCATGACCGACCTGCGAACGCTCAAGGGTTGGGACATCCGGCCCGACCACGCCAAGATCATCCTGTATTTCGTCGAGGTGGTGCTGCTGTTCGCCTGCATCGGCATCGCGCAGTTCATCCGCCTCACCAAGCTCGGCCGCATCCTGGTGGCGATGCGCGAGCAGGAGGACCGCGTTCGCTTCTCCGGCTACAGCGTCGCCAACTTCAAGATCTTCGCCTTCTGCATGGCCGCGATCTTTGCCGCGATCGGCGGCGCCATGTTCGCGCTCAATGTCGGCTTCATGTCACCGTCCTTCGTCGGCATCGTGCCGTCGATCGAGATGGTGATCTACACCGCGGTCGGCGGGCGGATGTCGATCTTCGGCGCGATCTGGGGCGCCATCCTGGTGAATTTCGCCAAGACCAGCCTGTCGGAATCCTTTCCGCAGCTCTGGCTGTTCGGCCTCGGCGCGCTGTTCATCGCGGTCGTGCTTGCCTTCCCGAACGGCCTGTCCGGGCTCTGGGCCGATTACGTGCAGCCGCGCATCGATCGGCTGTTCGCCTCGCGCAAGGCGAAGGCGGGCTGGAACGACAATTCCGTCGCCGATGGCGCACCGGCAGAGTGAGGGGGTAGATCATGCTCATTGGACACCAGCCCAAGGACTTCCTGCTCGCGGTCTCCGGCCTCACCGTCTCTTTCGACGGGTTCAAGGCGGTCAACGACCTCTCCTTCTACGTCGAGGAGAACGAGATCCGCGTCATCATCGGTCCCAATGGCGCCGGCAAGACCACGGTGCTCGACCTGATCTGCGGCAAGACCAAGGCGACCTCCGGCTCGATTCAGTTTCGTGGCAAGGAGCTCACGAAAATGAAGGAGAACGAGATCGTGCAGACCGGCGTCGGGCGCAAGTTCCAGACGCCGTCGGTATTCGAGGATCTCACCGTGTTCGAGAATCTCGAGATCTCGTTCCCGCGCGGCCGCACCGTGTTCGGCTCGTTGACCTTTCAGCGCGATCAGCTGGTGAAGGACCGGGTCGAGGAGGTCGCGGAGATGATCTTCCTCAAGGACAAGCTCAACACCTATGCCGACGAGCTCAGCCATGGGCAGAAACAATGGCTCGAGATCGGCATGCTGCTGATCCAGGATCCCGACCTGCTGATGCTCGACGAGCCCGTCGCCGGCATGAGCGTGTCCGAGCGCGCCAAGACCGCCGAGCTGCTCAACCGCATCATCAAGAACCGTTCGGTGCTGGTGATCGAGCACGACATGAAATTCGTCGAGGACATTGCGCACAAGGTCACCGTGCTGCACCAGGGCCAGATCCTTTCGGAAGGGACCATGGAGAAGGTCAAGAACGATCCCAAGGTGATTGAAGTGTACCTGGGGCATTGACCATGGCGTGTAAGGGGCAAGCAAGCGCAGCGATCTCCCTCCACCTCTCCCATCGGGAGAGGTCGAATGGCTCCTTGCGATGCGAAGCATCGTCAAGCGCCATTCGGGTGAGGGGTTCCGCTCCCTCGAGGGACCTGCGCCCCCTCACCCGGCGCTACGCGCCGACCTCTCCCCGGAGGGGAGAGGTGAACAAGCACCGAGCTTAGGAGCACGCTGATGCTGGCTATTTCCGATCTCCACGTCGCCTACGGCCAGAGCGAGGTGCTGCACGGGCTCAACGTCAAGGTCGCGGCGAACGAGATCGTCGCGATCATGGGCCGCAACGGCATGGGCAAGACCACGCTGATGAAGTCGCTGATGGGCATCCTGCCGGCTCGAAGCGGCTCGGTGAGCATGGACGGCGCCGAGCTCGGCAACCTCAAGAGCTTTGAGCGCGTCGCCAAGGGCCTCGCCTATGTGCCGCAGGGTCGCATGATCTTCTCCACCATGACCGTGAAGGAGAACATCGAGACCGGGCTCGTCGTGTCCGGCGGCTCCGAGGTGCCTGACGACATCTACGAGCTGTTTCCGGTGCTCTTGGAGATGAAAGGCCGCCGCGGCGGCAATCTCTCCGGCGGGCAACAACAACAATTGGCGATCGCGCGCGCGCTCGCCACCAAGCCGAAGGTGCTGCTGCTGGACGAGCCGACCGAAGGCATCCAGCCCTCGATCATCAAGGAGATGGCGCGCACGTTGAAGCGCATCCGCGACGAGAAGGGGCTCTCGATCGTCGTCTCCGAGCAGGTCCTGAGCTTCGCGCTCGACATCGCCGACCGCGTGCTGGTGATCGAGAACGGCGAGATCGTGCGCGACGATCCGCGCGATGCCGTCGATGCCGCGCAGGTCTCGAAATATCTGTCCGTCTAACCAACCGTGTAAAAGGGGAGCATCTCGATGCCAGAGACACTGATCAAGGTCGATCTCACCAAATCGGCCTATGAAAACGACATGGTGCATAACCGCTGGCACCCCGACATCCCGATCGTGGCCTGGGTTAATCCCGGCGACGATTTCATCATCGAGACCTATGACTGGACCGGCGGCTTCATCAAGAACAACGATTCCGCCGACGACGTGCGCGACATCGACCTGTCGATCGTGCACTTCCTCTCCGGCCCGATCGGCGTCAAGGGCGCCGAGCCCGGCGACCTTCTCGTCGTCGACCTGCTCGACGTCGGTCCGCTCAAGGAGAGCCTGTGGGGCTTCAACGGCTTCTTCTCCAAGCAGAACGGCGGCGGCTTCCTCACCGACCACTTCCCGCTGGCGCAGAAGTCGATCTGGGACATCAAGGGCCTCTACACCTCGTCGCGCCACGTGCCCGGCGTCAACTTTGCAGGTCTCATCCATCCCGGCCTGATCGGCTGTCTGCCCGATCCGAAGATGCTGGACACCTGGAACAAGCGCGAGGCCGAGCTGATCTCGACCAACCCGACACGCGTGCCCGGCCTTGCCAATCCGCCGTTCGCGCCGACCGCCCATGGCGGCCGCGCCAAGGGCGATGTGAAAGCCAAGATCGGTGCAGAGGGTGCGCGCACCGTGCCGCCGCGCGAGCATGGCGGCAACTGCGACATCAAGGATCTCTCGCGCGGCTCGAAGATCTACTTCCCGGTCTACGTCCCCGGCGCCGGTCTCTCGATGGGCGACCTGCACTTCAGCCAGGGCGACGGCGAGATCACCTTCTGCGGCGCCATCGAAATGGCCGGCTGGCTGCACCTCAAGGTCGAGGTGATCAAGGACGGCATGTCGAAATACGGCATCAAGAACCCGATCTTCAAACCGTCGCCGATCACGCCGAACTACAAGGACTATCTGATCTTCGAAGGTATCTCGGTCGACGAGGCCGGCAAGCAGCATTATCTCGACGTCCACATCGCCTATCGTCAGGCCTGCCTCAACGCCATCGAGTATCTCAAGAAGTTCGGCTATTCCGGCGCCCAGGCCTATTCGATCCTCGGCACCGCACCGTGCCAGGGCCACATCTCCGGCGTCGTCGACGTGCCCAACGCCTGCGCCACGCTGTGGCTGCCGACCGAGATTTTCGATTTCGACGTGATGCCCTCGGCGGCAGGTCCCATCAAGCACATCACCGGCGATATCCAGATGCCGATCTCGCCGGACAAATGACGCCGCGCCCCCTCTCCCCGTTCATACGGGGAGAGGGTGGGGGTGAGGGCTGTCTCCAAACGAACGGTGGCAGCGAGTTGTATTAAACACGCATGTGGGATGATGCGATGCCGGTCTACGAATATCTCTGTGACGATTGCGGTCCCTTCAAGGACCTGCGGCCGATGGCGGAATGCGACGATCCGCAAAGCTGTCCGCACTGCGAGACCATGGCGCCGCGCGTCATCCTGACCGCGCCGAACTTCTTCTGCATGCCCGCGGAGAAGCGCAAGGCGCACGCCGTCAACGAACGCAGCACCCACGCGCCGCAGACGCTGGCGCAATACAAGGCCTCGCACGGCCCGGGCTGCGGCTGCTGCTCCTCCGGCAAGTCCGCGAAGGACAAGAGCCCGACCGACAGGAAAAAGCCGGCGCGGCTGATGACCAAGACCAGGAGCGGTGCCAAGGGCTTTCCGACCGCACGCCCCTGGATGATCAGCCACTAATTCACGCCTCCCACGAATAGAAGACAGGAGCGCTCAACATGCTTCACGGTGACATTTCCAGCAGCAACGACACGGTCGGCGTCGCGGTGGTCAATTACAAGATGCCCCGCCTGCACACCAAGGCCGAGGTGCTCGACAATGCCCGCAAGATTGCCGACATGATCGTCGGCATGAAGGTCGGCCTGCCCGGCATGGATCTCGTGATCTTCCCGGAATATTCCACGCAAGGCATCATGTACGATTCCAAGGAGATGTACGAGACGGCCTCGATGGTGCCGGGCGAGGAGACCGCGATCTTCGCGGAAGCCTGCCGCAAGGCCAAAGTGTGGGGCGTGTTCTCGCTCACCGGCGAGCGCCACGAGGAGCATCCGCACAAGGCGCCCTACAACACCCTGATCCTGATGAACGACAAGGGCGAGATCGTGCAGAAGTACCGCAAGATCATGCCGTGGGTGCCGATCGAAGGCTGGTACCCCGGCAACTGCACCTATGTCTCCGAGGGTCCGAAGGGCCTCAAGGTCAGCCTGATCATTTGCGATGACGGCAATTATCCGGAGATCTGGCGCGACTGCGCCATGAAGGGCGCGGAGCTGATCGTGCGCTGCAAGGCTACATGTATCCGGCCAAGGAGCAGCAGGTCATGATCTCCAAGGCGATGGCCTGGGCCAACAACGTCTATGTCGCGGTCGCCAATGCCGCCGGCTTCGACGGCGTCTATTCCTATTTCGGCCACTCCGCGATCATCGGCTTCGACGGCCGCACCCTCGGCGAATGCGGCGAGGAGGATTACGGCATCCAGTACGCCCAGCTCTCGAAGCATCTGATCCGCGATGCGCGCCGCAACGGCCAGTCGCAGAACCATCTCTACAAGCTGGTCCACCGCGGCTACACCGGCATGATCAATTCCGGCGACAGCCCGCGCGGCGTCGCGGCGTGCCCGTATGATTTCTACAAGAACTGGATCAAAGACCCCGAAGGCACCCGCGACATGGTCGAGGCGATGACCCGCGCGACACCGGGCACCGATGAATGTCCGATCGAGGGCATTCCGAATGGATCGGCCGCCTCCAATTATTGAGCTTCTTGCGATCCCCTCAGAATTCTGCCCTGAAACCGTGGCTCGGCTGCAACATGACTGCCGGATTCTGCCTTCGTTAGGAGCAAACGGGCGAATTCCGGCCGTGCCGTAGTTCTACGGAACCCTCTCATGGCCTAAGTTCCCCGCGGAACCGGCTGGGAGCGTGGCGTGAGCGGTGAGGGGCGATCGAGGCGGCGGGATCGGCAGTGCGTTGCCGCTTTATCCGTCAGCATGGTCGCGCTCGCCTTGGGGCTCACCTTGCTGGCGTCGCCGGCCCACGCGGCCTGCACACCGGATCCAGCCACGAGCGGCCAGACTGTCAGCTGTACGGGCACCGACACCGACGGCTTTCAGGCCGGGGCCGGCGTCGACAGCCTCAATGTCAACGTGCTCTCGGGCGCGACCGTGAACGACAACGGCACGCTCTCGATCGGCGTCAACAATTCCAGCACCGTCACCAACAGCGGAACAGTGTCGGCAGGTTCGGGCCGCACCGGCATCGCCGTTGGAAATTCCAACACCGTGACCAACAACAGCACCATCACGGAGCTCGACAACGGCCTCGGCATCCAGGCGATCAATCAAAACGTCATCACCAATGCCGGCACGATCACGACGGGGGACAACGGTGCCGCGATCTCGGTCGGGGACAACAACACCGTCTCCAACAGCGGTGCGCTGTCGGTCGGCGCGTCGGGCGTGGGTGTCTTCTCCGGCCAGAACAACACGATCACCAACGTCGTGACGGGCACGATCACGGGCGGCGACGGTGCCAGCGGCATTTTTGCGTTCGGTGCCACGACCATCACCAATGCCGGCGCAATCAATGTCGGAAGTTCCGCCGGATTCTCCGGCGGCATTCTGGCGATCAGCAACAACAACACGGTCACCAACACCGCCACCGGCACGATCACGGTCGGGCAGTTCGCCGCCGGCATGTTCCTGCAAGGCAACGTCCAGACCGTCAGCAATTTTGGCTCAATCACAGCCGGCGATGTCGGCGTCGGCATCGCCGTGCAGGGCGACGATGCCAAGGTCACCAACGGCGGTGCGATCGCGGTGGGGGATACCGCATCGGCCGGCATTTCTGTGCAGGGTGACCGGGCCGTCATAAGCCAGAGCGGCACGATCAATGTCGGCCTGGGCGGCGTGGGCGCCGCCTATTCCGGTTCGTCGGCCACGATCACAAACAGCGGACGAATTACGGGCGGCGATTTCGCCGTAGGCATTTTTGTTGACGGTGACTCCAATGTCATCACCAACGGCGGCACCATCACCGTCGGCGCTGCCGGTGTCGGCATCGACGTCAGCTCTTTCAGCACGACCAACCAGATCGTCAATACCGGCACGATCAATGTCGGGGCTGGCGGCATCGGCATCAGCGTCAGTGGCGGCGGCAGCGTTTTCAACTCGGGGACCATCAACGCCGCGACGGGTTTGGCCGCGATCGAGTTCTGCATCTGTGGCCCGAACACGCTGACGCTCGGCCCCGGCAGCGTCATCAACGGCCAGGTGCTGGCGACCGGAACCGACACGTTCCAGCTCGGCGGCACCGGCAAGGATACATTCAATCTCGACCTGATCGGCACCGGCCTGCAGTACGACGGCTTTGCAACATTCAACAAGATCGACAGCTCGATCTGGACCGTAACAGGCACCGGCAATCAGGACTGGAACGTGCTCGGCGGCACGCTGATGCTTGCCGGCACCATCAACGGCACCGTGAGCATCGCCACCGGCGGCACGTTCGGCGGCGTGGGCTCGGTCGGCGCGATTGCCGTGAGTGGCGGTACGTTCGCGCCGGGCAGCCCGATCGGGACGCTCAACGTGGCCGGCAATCTCTCGTTCACGTCGGCATCGGGCTACATGGTGCAGGTCTCGGGTGCCAACAACGGGCTCGCCGTCGTGGCTGGCACGGCGACGCTTGGCGGGGCGACGGTCGTCGTCGTTCCCACCGGCTCGGTCGCGAAGCACTACAGGATCCTCAGCGCCGCGACGCTGCCCGATACGTTCAATCCTGTCGTCGCCGGCCTGTCGTCCAACCTGCACGCGACGCTCAGCTACGATCCCAACAACGTCTACCTCGACCTCGCGTTGGGCTACGGCAGCGGGCTCAACATCAATCAGCAGAACGTCGCCAACGTGTTGACGAGCTATTTCAACAGTACTGGCAGCCTGCCCGTGGCGCTCGCCAATCTTTCACCGGCGGGCCTGACCCAGGCCTCCGGCGAGTCGGCGACGGCATCGCAGCAGACGACCTTTGAGGCGATGAACCTGTTCATCAATCTGCTGACCGACGTGTTCGGCACGGCGCGCAGCGGCACGCCCGGCGCAACACCCTATGCCGATGACGCAAGCGCGAGTGCCTATGCCGCAACCCGCAAGACCGCACGCAACGCGTTCGCCGCCATCGACCGCAAGGCGCCGGCTGCGACGTTCGAGCAGCGTTGGGACGTGTGGGCGGCCGGCTATGGCGGCTCGCAGACCACCGACGGCAACGCCGGCCTCGGCTCGAACAGCACCACCAGCAGCGTCTATGGCACCGCCGTGGGCCTCGACTACCGCTTCTCGCCGTCGACGATTGCGGGCTTCGCGCTCGCAGGCGGCGGGACCGGATTCAACGTCAGCGGGCTCGGTTGGGGGCGCTCCGATCTGTTCCAGGCCGGCGCCTTCGTGCGTCATGCGGCCGGACCGGCCTACGTCACGGCGGCGCTCGCTTATGGCTGGCAGGACGTCACGACCAACCGTGTCGTGACGGCCGCCGGCTATGACCAGTTGCGGGCGCAGTTCAACGCCAACGCCGTCTCGGGCCGCATCGAGGGCGGCTATCGCTACGCCATGCAATGGGCCGGCGTCACGCCCTACGCCGCGCTCCAGGCCACCTTGTTCGGCCTTCCCGCCTATGCGGAGTCGGCCGTGGTCGGCGGCAACGCCTTCGCGCTCAACTACGCCGCCAAGGACGTGACCAGCACCCGCTCCGAGCTCGGCCTGCGCGCCGACCGGTCCTTTGCCGCAGCCGGTGGCCTTATGACTTTGCGCGGCCGCCTCGCCTGGGCGCACGATTACAATCCGGATCGTACGCTCAGTGCGGTGTTTCAGACGCTGCCGGGATCTGCCTTTGTCGTGAACGGCGCCGCGCAGGCGCGCGATTCGGCCCTGACCACGGCGTCGGTGCAGATGAACTGGATGAACGGCTGGTCCGCGTCGGCGACATTCGAGGGCGAGTTCTCGAACCTCACGCGGTCCTACGCCGGCAAGGGTCTCGTGCGCTACGCGTGGTAAGCTCGATTGATAGGCCACGGCGGGATTGCCATCCTCCCCTGGTGGGGGAGGATCGGTTCGCATGCAGCGAAGCGCAATGCGAACCGAGGTGGGGTGACAGTCTATCCGCAGTACACACTGCCCGCGTTGAGAGATCACCCCACCCCGCTCGCGCTCCGCGCGATCGACCCTCCCCCTCCAGGGGAGGGCTATCGCATGTGGCCCAGGAGTTCGAAGAAGAAGGCATCGTTCCAGCCGGCGCGCTTGAGCTTGAGGCGCAAGGAGATTTTTGTATCGGGATGAGCTCTGGCAACATTGAGGGCAAGTCGCCTGAGCACGGCAAGATTGGCGGGGCCGTTGTCCTTGCGGTTGCGGGCCAGGTCCTCGTCGAGGATGACGTCGAGGGGCCAGTGCAGACCGTTTTCGATGGTCCAATGGGTGCGAACAATGCTCAGGAGCTGCGTACGACTGTAGTTTTGGCTCAGCAGGAAGTAGCGCTCGACGGCTTTGTCCTTGCCGCGCTTGCTGGTGATCCGTGCTACGGCTTTGAGGCCCGGGAAGTTGTGCCTCGCCTCCATGTCCTTGACGGGCACGACGAGCGCACTGCGCTTTTCCTTGCGCCCATGGTCTGCATCGGTGGTGGCAACCGGCTTCTTGCCTTTGCGCGCCGCTGCGGCAATCGCCGCCCTGGCGTCGGCCAGCAGAGCAGGCTGGTTCTCCTTCACCGCCAGCACGTAATCGCCGCCCCGCGCCACGATCTGTTTGGCCATCTCACGATGACAGTGCAGTGCATCGGCCGTCACTACGCAGCCCTTGAGTTGCAGAAGTTCGAGCAGTTGCAGGGCGCCGGCAGCTTCGTTGTTGTTCGGCGCGAGAACATTAGCCAGCGCCATACGCGTCTGCGCCGCCCACGCCGTCACCATGACCGGCGGCATGTGGCTCTTGCCGCGCTCGTAGCCCCGCCGCAGCGCCTTGCCGTCCAGTGCGATCACGCCTCGCGGCCGTGCGATCTTCGCGCCTTCGGCGAAGGCTTCCATGAAGCGCCGGAATGCCGCCTCGAAGGCCTTTGGGTCGAGCATTCGGAACACGCGGCTGAACGTGTCGTGGCTCGGCAGCCCGTGCTTGAGCACCAGCACGTCTTGCCAAAGATAGGCCTTCAACCGCGCAAACAGCGCCATGTCCGTGCAGCTCGTCGCCCCACACAGCACCGCCATCAAAGCGATGAACAGAAGCTCCGTCAGATCGTGCAGCGCATTGTCCGCACGCGGGTCGGGCAGGTCTTCGAAGCACTCCGAGAATCGATCCATCGGCCGCTCCATCCAAATCCGGAGCCCCCTTCAGAATCGATTTTTGACCAAATCACAATGCCTTACACAGACGGCTCACATGCGATTCCCCTGCCCTCCAGGGGAGGGTCAGGAGGCTACTGCTTCTTCTGCTCGGGCTTGCGAGGTGAGCGCGGGGGTGCAGGCGCCGGCGCGCCGCTCATCTTGTTGGCGGCCTCGCTGACGTCGAGCAGCGAGCGGCGAATGTCGTCGAGATAGGCTGCCGACTTTTTCTTCATGGTGCCGGCAAGCTCGTGCAGCCCCTGGATCTTCTCGAACAGCTCGTCGGCCTTGCCGTCGACGAAGCCCGGCACCGCGCCTTCGATCTTCCCGACCGCCTTGTCGAAGCCCGCAAAGGCGCTGTCCACCTTGGCCATGACGGCGTCGATCTCGCCGCCCTTGCTCCTGAGGTCGGCGGTGGTGGCCTCGAACGTGTGCAGGCCCTCCTTGATCGCGGGGGCGTTGTTCACGATGGTGCGGTCGACGCTGTGCAGGGTTTCGACGATGGTTTCGGCGTCGCTGAGATCGGCCGTCAGCACCGGGATGCCGTCCGCGTCCAGCGGCACCGGCGGTGCAGAGGGAACGCCGCCGATCAATGAGATCGCGGCAACGCCGGTGAGGCCCTGGAACTCGATGCCTGCCACGGTGTCCTTGCGGATCGGTGCGGCATTGTCGAGCATGACGAGCGCCACGATCCTGCGGGGACTCTCCAGCTTGATCGACAGGATCTGGCCGGCGGGGACGCCGTCGAAATTGACCGGCCCTCCGCGGCGCAGGCCGCTGGCGGAGCCGCCCTCGAACACCACGCGCAACTGGCTGCGGCTCTGGATGGTGCGCCATTTCTGCACGCCGAGCAGGCCGCCGAACGCCACGGCGATCACCGCCAGCGTCGCCGTTCCGATCACAAGATTGCTCGCGCGTGCCATGCAGGGGCGATTTTACGGCCAAAGTGGGGAAGTTGGAAGAAGGCCGCGATCCTACGTAGGGCGGGTTAGCGAAGCGTAACCCGCCAACGCCTCGCGCGTGGATGCACCGAAGTGGTGGATTACGCTGCGCTAATCCACCCTACGGCACGGCGCGACCTCAGTGTCCCGCCGCCCGCCTTGCCGCGGCGTTGTTCAGCACGATCAGGGCATCGACGGCGACACCGGTCCTGGTGTTGATCAGGAACGGGTTGATGTCGATCGAGGCGATGCGATCGCCCGCATCCGCAATCAAATTGGACAGCCCGACCAGCGCCTTCACCGCCGAGGCCTCGTGCAAGACCGGCCTGCCGCGAAAGCCGCGCATCTTGATGCCGGCCTTGGTGCGGCCGATCAGGAGCCGTGCTTCGCTTGCGTCCAGCGGCGCGCCGGCGAGCGCGACGTCCTTCATCAGCTCGATGTCGATGCCGCCGGTGCCGAACAGCACGACCGGGCCCATCTCGGCATCGAGCGAGGCGCCGACCACCAGCTCGAGCTCGGCCTTGACCTGCTGTGCGATCAGGATGCCGTCGAGCTTCGGCTTGCCCTTGAGCTTCGCCACGCGCGCGGTGATGTCGGCGAACGCCTTCTTCACCTCGGCCGCGCTATTGAGGTTCAGCACCACGCCGCCGATGTCCGACTTGTGCAGGATCTCGGCGCTGACGACCTTCGCCACGACCGGAAAACCGATCTGCTTGGCAATCTTCACCGCGTCCGCCGCGGTCTGTGCGATCGCCTCCTTCGAGATCGGGATGCCGTAGGCCCTGAGCAGCTTCTTCGAGGCGACCTCGTCGAGCGCGGCGCCGGTCGCCGATGTCAACGTCTTCTCCAGCACGGCGCGCGCGGCGGGTTTCGAGCTCGAGACGATGTCGGGCACCTCCTTGCGCAGCTTGGCGTAGGCGAGCAGCGACTTGATCGCGGTCACCGCGCGGTCCATGCCCTGCATGACCGCTAGATGCGGCAGCGACTTCCGCAAGTCCTTAGTGTGCTCGGTGAAGCCGATCGACATCGCGCTGATATAGATCACCGGCTTTCCGGCCTTGCTCGCCATCTCGTTGACGATGCGCAAGTTGCGCTCGCGCAGCTCGTGCGGCGCCTTCGGCAGCTCGGCATCGATGATGACGATGTCGATATCGGGATCGTCGATCATCAGCTTGATCGACTTCATGTAGACGGAGGGATCGACCACCGCGGCGAAGCCGGCGTCGAGCGGATTGCCGACGATCGAGCCGGGGCCGAGCATCTTCGCGAGCTCCGCACTGACATGCGGGCTCAGCGGCGCGAAGTTCAGGCCTGCGGCGTAGAAGGCGTCGATCAGCATGCCGCGCTTGCCGCCGGACAGCGTCACGGCGGCGAGCCGGTCGCTTTTGGGCAAGCCAGCGTGGACGAAGCACTCGGTGGTCTCGATCAGCTCGTCGAGGCCGCCGACCCGGATCACCCCTTCGCGCGTCGCGATCGCGTCGAACGTCTCGATCGAGCCGGCGAGCGCGCCGGTATGCGCCATCGCCGCGGCGCGGCCGCCTTCGGAGGCGCCGAGCTTGAGCGCGATCACAGGCTTGCTCGCCGCGCGTGCTGCCTTGCAGGCGTCGCGGAAGGCCTTGGTGTTGCGCACGCCTTCGAGGTAGACGACGATCACCTTGATGCTCGGATCCTCGGCGAAATAGCGCATCAGATCCGGCGTCTCGAGTCCGGCCTCGTTGCCCGTGGTCACCATGTAGCCGACGCCGACGCCGCGGTCTTCCAGCGCCTGGCGGATCGCCATGACGATGGCGCCGGATTGGCCGGCGATCGCGACTGCGCCTTGCTCCATGGTGACGATGCGATCGTCGATATTGGTGAAGAGCTTTTCGCCGGCGCTCAAATTGCCGAGGCAGTTCGGGCCGGTCACGGCGAGCCCCGTCTCGCGCACGGCCGCCTGCAATTCGGCAGCGAGCTTCTGGCTTTCGTCATCCTGCAGCTCGCTGAAGCCCGAGGTGACGATGGTGGCCGAACGCGCGCCGGCCGCGGCGGCGTCGCGGATCACCTGCACGGCAAAGCGCGCAGGCACCAGCACCAGGACATGATCGGGCTTCTCCGGAAGACTCGCAAAGTCCTTGTAGCAGGGCACGCCCCAGATGGCGTCGCGCTTGGCGTTGACCGGATAGAGGCCGCCCTCGTAGCCGTACTTGATCAGATTGTTCCAGATGCGTTCGGCATAATTGCCGGGCTTGTCGGTCGCGCCCACCAGCACGATGTTGTGCGGATGCAGCATGGCATGGATGCCCTTGACGATGTCTTCCGCGTCAGGCGGCGGAGACCATGGGCGGGACGCGGACGCAGCAGACACATGGGCTTCCATGGCGTGACCTCACCTGTTGTTCTTGTTTGGTGTTGCGTCACTCTGTTCTATGGCGAGTCCTTTGGCAACTGTGTGGCTGGTATGCCGTGTGGTGGAATGAAGTGCGCATCGGTGCGTGTCAATCCCGATCGGCGATCTATCCGTCGGCTCCAATCAATGTCGCATGCAGGATGTAGCGCTCGGGTCCGGGAGTGACTGCGTCGAATGGCCAGCAGGTCGCGAGGACAATCTCGAAACCCTGTGCCATGGGATCGATGCCGGACGCATCGAAGCGAACCACGGCCGAGGAATCCGCGCGATAGCGAAAGTGTCGACCGTCGCTGCGCGTGACGTCGACGACGTCACCAATGGCAACATCCTTCAGGAAGCGAAAATGAGTGTCGCGATGGCCGGCATAGACGGCAATCCCGCGTTCGCCCGCATCTGCCGTGTGCTGGATATGGCCCGGTCCGAAAGCGAGCGCCTGCCCGCTCGCGCCTTCCAGCACGATGGCGCTGGCACCGATCCGCTTGACCTCGATCCGCGCGACCGGCCAGGTGTCGGCCCACGACCACGGCTTGACCGCGACGCCCGTCGCAACACTTCGGTCGAAAGCGCGCTCCAACAGCACCTGCGCCAGCCAGGCCTTGGCGTGGATGTAGGCGCCATCGCCGAACAGGAGGAGGCCGATCAGCGCCAATAGCAGGGGAGAGATGAGGCGGGGCATTTTATCCACGATCGTCATTGCGAGCGAAGCGAAGCAATCCAGAGTCGTTCCGCGGAGGCAGCCTGGATTGCTTCGCTGCGCTCGCAATGACCGTGAGAAAAAAGGCGCGCGCGGCCGTTGTAGGGGACGGGCAGCCGCGCGCGCTAACAGAGGAGTTCGGGGGGCTCCTCTCTCAAACGGTGTCAGTGAGCAAGCTCTGACGCCGGTTGAACACGAACAGGACCAGGGCGAGCACGATCAGGATGAAACCCGCGATCATCTTCAGCTCGGCCGAGGTTGCGGTCTTGGGCAGACGGATCGCGTCGGGCGCGGCAGGCGTCGGCCGCCGCGTCGCCGGCTGATTGCGCGCATCGGCGTGACGTTCGCGCAGCTGTGTCGGCGTCAGATGCGGCCGCTCGCCGAACACTTTCTCGAACTCCCAGCCCGCGGGCAGGTTGATCGGCAGCTCGCTGAGCTTCAGCGGCGCGCCCTCGGGCCGGCTTGGCGTCTTGTCGACCGCGACGAGGCTGGTCAGCCGCGTGACGATCTGATGGTCGAGCGCCAGCGCCAGGATCGCCTTGTCGGAGTCTTCGGGTGTCATCTCGCGCAGGGTGCGTGCCACCTCCGCATCGGCGATCTTGCGCCTGGCCCAGAGTTTCGACAGGCCCTTGCCTTCGGCGGCGTTTTGCAGCGGCAGCGTCACCGACCATGGACGGTCGCCGACGCGACCCTTGATCTCGAGCGCGCCTGCGAGCTTGTCGAGCCTGGCCGCCAGCACCAGAGGTTCGTCGCGATAGACGTCGGGAATGATCGCCGGGGTGACGTCGGCATTGGCTTCGGAAAACTTTGCGGTGAGGCCGGTCACGGCCGGATTCTCCAGCCTGGCGAACAGGCCGCGCATGCGCTCCTCGACCTGCTCGACGGACCCGATGTGGGTGAAGGCGCCGCGGCCGAGCTCGGCGGCGCGGGTCATCAGATAGGTGTTGGGCGCAGATCCGATGCCGACCATGAAGACGCGCGAGCGGCCGCGCATCGTCGTGATCGCATCGAACAATTGCTGCTCGTTGCCGATCGCGCCGTCGGTCAGGAACACGACCTGGCGGACCATGCCGGTGTCGCCGAGCTTGTCGGTCAGTGCCGCGCGCATCGCCGGCACCATCTCGGTGCCGCCGCGCGCCTGCAAGGCGCCGACGAAGGAGGTCGCCTCGCCGACATGCGCGGCATCGGCCGGGACGGAGGCCGGAAACAGCACGTCCATGGTGTCGTCGAAGCGGATCACGTTGAAGCGGTCATTCGGCTGCAGGCGGCCGAGGGCGTAGAGCAGGCTCGCCTTGGCCTGCACGATGGAGGTGCCGCCCATCGAGCCGGAATTGTCGATCACGAACACGACCTCGCGCGGCAGCGGCTTCTGCGTCGCCTGCTCGGCGCTCGGCGGGGTGACGAAGGCGAGCAAATAATCGGCATCGCCGACATGCTCGCGAAACAGGCCGACCGACGGCGCTTTCTCCCCAGCCGGCCTCCAGGTCAGCTCGAAGTCACGGTCGGCGGGCACGGCACCGTCGGCGAGCGTCACCACGCGCGTCGCATTGTCCGGGCTTTCCGTCTTGACGTTGTGATGGTGGCTCTTGATCTCGCCGAGCGCGAAGCCGGCCTGCAGGCGTACCGTGATGCTGGTCGGATTCACCGGCGCATTCTTGGCGGGATCCAGCACAGGGGGCGAGATGCGCTCACGATCCGGCACCGGGTCCGACGTCGCGGCGCCCCAGCCCGAGCCATCCTTGCGGAAGTCGACGCTCTGGACGATCGGCGCGGGATTGTAGCGCGGCCCGACCACGAGCGGCAGGCGTAACGAATAGTCGTTGCCGACTTGATGCACCGGCTCCTGGTACTCGATCTGCACCAGCACGGTTTCGCCGGGACCGATATTGGCGACCGAGTTGGTGAAGATGTTCGGCCGTTCCTGCTCCGTGAGCGCGGCCTTCTGGCCGGCGCGGCGCGCCTCCTCGTAGATCACGCGCGCCTGCTGCCGCTCCTTGATGTCGCCGACGATGACGCGGTCGCCGACCACCATCTTCAGCGTGTCGACGGCGCCGCCGGCCGCGAGCGGATAGACGTAGGTGGCCTCGACCCAATCCTTGCTCGGGTTGCGGAATGCTTGTGTGACGCGGGCGCGCAAGGTCGGGCCCGACACCGTGATGTCGACATCGGTCCCGAGGCGGATGGCCTCTAGGGTGACGCCGTCCTGCTTCAGCAGCAGGCTGCCCGAGCGTGCTTCGCCGGGCTGGAGCAGGCTGGCCTGTTCAGTCGTTGCCGACCAGCTCGCGCCAAAACTCACCAGCAGGGCCAGGAAGGCGACCAGCATCACTGCGATGCCTTGCGCGAGAAGGAACAGCCCGACCTTGATGAGGCGGCTCAACAGGGAGTGTTCGTCGCTGTCGGCCGTGTCGTAGGCGTCCATTTGGCTTGCTCCCGCAGCATGTTTGCTGGCCCTCAGCATCCGCCTGCGGGGCGGCAATTCGCGAGCAGAATGATCGGCAATGTTCCGCCGCGGCCGGCCCCGGCTCGCTTCGGCCGGGGCGGTCATGTGCGGTTTTGTGCTGGTTTGTCCGCCCTGCTAGAGTGACCATCCTGGAGCGGGGCTGACGATGCAGACGCAGGACAAACTCACCGACAAGCAGCTTTCGGACGAGCAGAGCCGCGAGATCGCCGAGACCATTCGCGAGGAGCTCGCCCGGCGGCGGATCTCCCGGCAGGCGCTGGCCGAGCAGGCCAAGCTGAGCCTGTCGACGCTGGAGAAGGTGCTCGGCGGCCGGCGCCCGTTCACGCTGGCGACGACAGTCCGGCTGGAGCAGGCGCTCGGCGTCTCCTTGCGCAAAAGTGTTGTCGTGGCGACGCCCGCGGCCGCAAGCGACGTCGCGCCCGACAGCCTCGGTTCCTATGCCCATCGCGCGGTGACCTGGCTCGAGGACGTCTACATCACCTTGCGGCCGTCGTTCGGCGACAAGGATGCGATTTTCGCCTATCGCACCGACATCGCGTGGGAGCCGAAAGTCTCGTCGCTGGTCTTTCGCGAGGGCGATCGGACCGACGCCGCCTACGAACATACCGGCGAGGTCGCCGTCCCGCATCAGTCTGGCTTCATCTACCTCGTCATCATCAAGCATGGCCAGCACCGCGTGATCACGGTGTCGCGGCCGACGGTATCCGGCGAGATGTATGGCATCATCTCGACGCTGCGCGCCGGGCCCGGGTCGCAGCTCACGCCGATCGCGGCGCCGATCGCCTATGTGCCGCTCAGGAATGTTGCGAAGCCGTCTCTGGGCCGGGTCGCGTCCGGCGATGCCAATTATGAGCTGTACCGAAAGCACCTGCGTCGCACGGTGGAAGAGCCCTTCGCGCTCTTCCTGCCGGCATAACCGCTTCGATCTCGTTCAGCACGCCTTCCGACGCGTTGAGGCTTGCGGGCATCGCCGAGCGCCGCTCGCGACGTCAGTCACCACATGCGCTCAAGAAAGCGCCCGCAAGGGGCGCTTCGATCAGGCGTTGGCGACCTTCTTGTCGATTTCGGACGCCGCCGAAAACGCCTTGCGCAAGGTCGGCTTGTGGATCTTGCCGGTGGCGTTGCGCGGCAACGCATCGACGAAGCGGATCTGGCGCGGGCATTTGAAGCGCGCCAGATTGGCCGCGCAATGGGCGAACAGCTCGGTTTCCGTCAGCTCGTGTCCCGGCTTGGTCGCGATGATGGCAAGGCCAACCTCGCCCCATTGCGCATCAGGAATGCCGATCACGGCAGCTTCCGCGATGGCGTTGAGCTGGTGCAGCACGTTCTCGACCTCGGCCGGATAGACGTTCTCGCCGCCCGAGATGTACATGTCCTTCCAGCGATCGACGATGTAGTAGAAGCCTTCCTCGTCGACGCGGGTGGCGTCGCCCGTGTGCAGCCAGCCGTCGGTGAAGGAGGTCTTGTTCGCCTCCGGCCTGTTCCAGTAGCCCGGCGTGATGTTGGGGCCCTTGACCCAGAGTTCGCCGAGCTCGCCGACATCGGCGTCGCTGCCGTCGGGGCGCACGATGCGCACCTCGGTGTGCAGCACCGGCTTGCCGGCCGAGCCGGCCTTGCGCGCTGCATCCTCGCGGTCGAGCACCAGCACGGCCGGCGAAGTCTCGGTCATGCCGTAGCCCTGCTGCAGCGCGACGCCGCGCGCTTCCCACACCTTCAACAGCGGCACCGGCATCGGTGCGCCGCCGACACCGCCGACGATCAGCCGGCTGAGATCGGTGGTCGCGAAAGCGGGGTTCTGCGCCATGAACTGGTAGATCGCAGGCACGCCGAAGAACACGTTGATGCCCTGCGCGGGATCGTTGATCAGGCCGAGCGCCGTGCCGGGATCGAAGGCGCGCATGATCATCACGGTGCCGCCGGCATGCAGCACGGGATTGGTGTAGCAGTTGAGTCCGCCGGTGTGAAACAGCGGCAGCACGGTGAGCAGCACCGAGGTCGGCCCGATGCAGGCCGGGCCGCCGAGATTGACGCAATTCCAGAAGGTCATGCCATGGGTGATGGTCGCGCCCTTGGGATGGCCGGTCGTGCCCGACGTGTACATGATGGTCGAGACGTCATCGAGCGTCACGTCCTCGGCGCGCTCCAGCGGCTTTGCGGCGGCGATGCCGGCCTCATAGGACCCGCCGGGTCCAAGCAGCAGGCTGGTCGCGACGCCGCAGAGCTTCGCCACGCTGAGCGCCGTCTCGGCCAGATCAGTATCGTGGATCATCACCTTCGGCGCGCAGTCGGCGGTGATGAACTGAAGCTCGGGTACCGTGAGGCGGGTGTTGAGCGGCACGAAGATCGCCCCCAGCCGCCCGCAGGCGAACTGCACCTCCAGCGTATCGGTCGTGTTCAGCGCCAGCACCGCGACGCGGTCGCCGCGCGAGACGTTGAGCGTGTGGCGCAGCAACGAGGCGAGGCGTGAAACGCGGGCATCGAGCTGCGAATAGGTGAAGCGGCGCTCGCTCGCGAGGTCGACGACCGCGGCCTTGTCAGGCGCGCGGCGGGCATGATGGGCGATCCAGTCGTAATAGCGAACGGCCAAAGATGTCTCCCTCGGCGGCTTCATACCGCCCGCTTTCTTGCGGCTTGCGCACCATGCCCGGCCTGGGCCTGGGGCCAGCCGGAGTCTTTGCAGCAACGTCTTTTTGCGCCAGAGTTGGCCTGCAAGCGGTGAAAATCGTCTTGCGTTGAGTTGCTGGCTTGCTGCCATGCTTGAACCGTCCGCGCCAATCAGCCACTCCGCGCAAGTGAGCGGCCAAGGTTCCAGCCATGGTGGCCGAGACGAATCCGTTCGAGGCAAGTCCCGCGATGAAGAGCCCGTTCTATACCGCCGAGCACGACGCGTTCCGCGACGTGATGCGGCGCTTCGTCGAGAAGGAGATCGCGCCCTTCGCCCATGAATGGGACGAAGCCGGCGAATTCCCGCGCGAGCTCTACCGCAAGGCGGCCGAAATCGGTCTGCTGGGACTTGGATTCCCGGAAGGATATGGCGGCATCGCCGCCGACCAGTTCATGAAGATCGTGGCGAGCCAGGAGCTTGCGCGCGCCGGCGCGGGCGGCGTCAGCGCGAGCCTGATGAGCCACACCATCGGCTCGCCGCCGATCGCGCGGGCCGCACGGGCCGAGGTAAAGGCGCGCGTGCTGCCGCAGGTGCTGGCCGGCGCGAAGATCTCCGCGCTCGCCATCACCGAGCCGGGCGGCGGCTCCGACGTCGCGAACCTGCGCACCCGCGCGCGGCGCGACGGCGAGCACTACGTCGTGAGCGGCGAGAAGACCTTCATCACGTCAGGGATGCGTGCCGATTATCTGACCGTTGCGGTGCGCACCGGCGGCGAGGGCGCCGGCGGCGTCAGCCTGCTCCTGATCGAAGGCGACACGCCCGGCCTGTCGCGGACGAAGCTGAAGAAGATGGGCTGGTGGGCCTCCGATACCGCGACGCTGCATTTCGACGCATGCCGCGTGCCCGCGGAGAACCTGATCGGCGAGGAGGGCCAGGGCTTCAAGATCATCATGCAGAACTTCAACAGCGAGCGCATGGGCATGGCGGCGAGCTGCACCGCCTTCGCGCGGGTCTGCCTCGACGAGGCGATCGCCTATGCCAAGGAACGCAAAACCTTCGGCAAGCCGCTCGCGCAGCACCAGGTCATCCGGCACAAGATCGTCGACATGGCGCAGAAGGTGGCGGCTTCGCAAGCGATGCTGGAAATGCTGGCCTGGCGGCTCGAGCAGGGCGAGAGCCCGGTCGCCGAAATCTGCATGATGAAGAACCAGGCGACGCAGACCATGGCGTTCTGCGCCTCGGAGGCCGTGCAGATCTTCGGCGGCGCCGGCTTCATGCGCGGCATCAAGGCCGAACGCATCTACCGTGAGGTCAAGGTCAACGCCATCGGCGGCGGCACCGAGGAGATCATGAAGGATCTGGCGTCGCGGCAGATGGGGTTGTGAACGCCGTCATTCCGGGGCGCGCGAAGCGCGAGCCCGGAATCCATCGCGCCGCAAGCACCGTCGAGAAATGGATTCCGGGCTCATCGCTGCGCGATGCCCCGGAATGACAAAGGGGAAAGAATGCTATTCACCGCCGACCACGACGACATCCGCCGCTCCTTACAAAAATTCATCGCGGGCGAGATCAATCCTCACGTCGATGAATGGGAAAAGGCCGACATCTTCCCGGCGCACGAGCTGTTCAAGAACATGGGCAGCCTCGGCTTCCTCGGCCTGAACAAGCCCGTCGAGTTCGGCGGCTCGGGCCTCGACTATTCCTACGCGCTGATGATGGCCGAGGAGCTCGGGGCCATCACCTGCGGCGGCGTGCCGATGGCGATCGGGGTGCAGACCGACATGGCAACGCCGGCATTGGCGCGCTTCGGCTCCGACGAGGTGCGGCGCGAATTCCTCAGCCCCTCGATCTCCGGTGACTACGTCGCCTGCATCGGCGTCTCGGAGCCCGGCGCCGGCTCCGACGTCGCCTCGATCAAGACCCAGGCACGCTCCGACGGCGACGATTACGTCATCAACGGCGGCAAGATGTGGATCACCAACGGCACGCAGGCCGACTGGATCTGCCTGCTCGCCAACACCGGCGACGGTCCCGTTCACCGCAACAAATCGTTGATCTGCGTGCCCATGAAGGCCAAGGGTGTCACTGTCGCGCGAAAACTCGACAAGATGGGGATGCGCTCCTCCGACACCGCGCAGATCTTCTTCGACAATGTCCGTGTGCCCAAGCGCAACCGGATCGGCGAGGAGGGCCAGGGTTTCACCTACCAGATGATCCAGTTCCAGGAGGAGCGGCTCTGGGGCGCGGCCGCCTGTCTGAAGGCGCACGAATACATCATCGACCAGACCATCGCGTACACGCGCAATCGGAAAGCGTTCGGCAAGTCGATCCTCGACAACCAGGTCGTGCACTTCAAGCTCGCGGAGATGCAGACCGAGGTCGAACTCTTGCGCGCGCTGATCTATCGCGCCGGCGAGCAGCTGGTCGCCGGCGAGGATGTCACGAAGCTCGCGACCATGGCCAAGCTCAAGGCCGGCCGGCTCGGCCGCGAGCTCACCGACGCCTGCTTGCAATATTGGGGCGGAATGGGCTTTACCAACGAGACGCCGGTCAGCCGTGCCTATCGCGACAGCCGCCTGACGTCGATCGGCGGCGGTGCCGACGAGGTCATGCTGATGGTCCTGTGCAAGATGATGGGCACGCTGCCGGGTAGTAAGGGGAACGCCTGATGATCACGCTCTATCATTGCGACGCCGCGCGCTCGTTCCGTCCGCTCTGGATGCTGGAGGAGATGGGGCTGCCCTATGAATTGAAGATGCTGCCGTTCCCGCCGCGCGTCTTCGCCAAGGATTATCTCGGCATCAATCCGCTCGGCACGATTCCTTTCCTGATCGACGGCGAGACCAGGATGACGGAATCCTCCGGCATCTGCCATTACCTCGGCACCAAATACGGCCCGACGCCGTTGATGGTCGGCCTGGAAGATCCCGCCTATGGCACGTTCCTGAACTGGATGTATTTCAGCGACGCCACGTTAACCTTCCCGCAGACGCTGGTGCTGCGATACACCCAGCTCGAGCCGGAGGAGCGCCGCAACCCGCAGGTCGCCACCGATTACGCGAAATGGTTCTTGGGGAGACTGCGCGCCGTCGAGGCAGCTACGGCGAATGCCGAAACATTGTGCGCGGGCCGCTTCACCGCCGCGGACATTGTCATCGGTTACGCGCTTCGGCTCGCGAGCAATATCGGGCTTGCCAAGGATTTCGGGCCAAACGTCGCAGCCTATTGGGCCCGCCTGCAGCAGCGCGACGGCTACAAGCGCGCCGTTGCTGCGGAGCAAAAGGCCGGGGAAGAGCAGAATGTCGCGCCTCGCGCGAGGGCGTAAGGGCCTCTGGCCGTCATTCCGGGGCGATGCGCAGCATCGACCCGGAATCTCGAGGTTCCGGGTTCGCGCTTTGCGCGCCCCGGAACGACAGCGCATGTTTCCATGACAGCGCTATCCTACCGTGACAGCGCCCAAATTTCCGCTAAGGTGACCTCCGTCCGCAGCGGCCAGAGAGCCGCGCGAGGAGGAACCCAATGGAATATAACGGTCGCGAATCCGACCATCTGATGCTGATCACGCCGGAGCGCGTGTTTTATGCGGGCCTGCTCGGCCGTCCGCGCAAGCGGACCCCCGGTTGCTGCCACGTCTATGTCGCGGTGAAGGGCAATCTGCACCTCACCATCGACGACGTCCTCGCCACCGGCGAGCTGTTCGTCACCTTGCCGAACCAGCGGCATTCCATCGCCAGCGACTATCGTACCGTGATCAGCGTGACGCTGGAGCCGGAAAGCATGCCGGATGGCGTGATCGAAGCCTTGGCCGTGCGCCTGACCGGACCCGATCGGGCCGCCTATGCCCGCAAGATCCTCGCCGCCTACGCGCTGCTGCGCCAGCGCCGTTATGGCGACATCACCACCGCCGAGTTCGACGAGATGTGCTTCGGCGAGGCGCTGCCGCGCCGTGTGCTCGACCCGCGCATCTCGCGCGCCGTGGCACGCATCGAGCGCTTCTCCGGCGAGCCGGTGACGGCGGACACCTGCGCCGCGGAAGCTGGCCTCTCGGCCTCGCGCTTCCTGCATCTGTTCAAGGAGGAGACCGGCATCTCGTTCCGCTCCTTCCGGGCCTGGAAGCGCGCGCGGCATCTGCTGCACTTCGCCAACCAGGACCTCAACCTCGCCCATCTCGCGCAGGACATCGGCTATCCCGATTCCACGCATTTCAGCCACTCGATCCGCCGCTTCTACGGATTGAAGCCGCGCGCGATCTTCGTCGGCTCGCGGGATCTCGCGATCTATCGCAGCACCGAAACGGTGCGGATGGCGGAGGCGGGTTAACGCCGCTCTCGTAGGGTGGGCAAAGCGACTTGTCCGCCGTAGCTCGAAGAGCGTAGGCGGAAGCGTGCCCACCATCTTTGCCAAACACCGAGAGTGGTGGGCGCGGCGCAAGGGCGCCTTTGCCCACCCGACGAAAGCTCGTCCTTTCCCAGCTTCTCCGCGCAAGAAGCCGCATGTCGCGCGGCACATGATCGCAAGCGTTGAATTCTCAACGTGCGAGACATTGAACGCATGAGCGACAAGGCCGTCATCACCTGCGCGCTGAACGGCGTGCTCACCGACCCCAGGCAGCACAACGTGCCCGTGACGCCCGAGCAGATGGCGCGCGAGGCCAAGGCTGCGTTCGAGGCCGGCGCGTCCATCATGCACATCCATCTGCGCCAGCAGGGGCCGGGCAAGGGACATCTGCCGTCCTGGGAGGTCGTGGTCAGCAAGGAAATCCAGCAGGCGATCCGCGAAGCCTGTCCCGGCGTGATCATCAACCACACCTCGGGTGTGTCGGGGCCGAATTATTCAGGCGCGCTCGACTGCATTCGCGAGACCAGGCCGGAGATCGCCGCCTGCAACGCCGGCTCGCTGAACTACCTGAAGGTGAAGGCCGACAACAGCTGGGCCTGGCCGCCGATGATGTTCGACAATTCGGTCGAGAAGGTGAAGGACTATCTCGACGTCATGAACGCGGTCGGCACCATCCCCGAGTTCGAGTGCTTCGACGTCGGCATCGTCCGCTGCGTCGGCATGTACACCCAAGTCGGCATGTACAAGGGCCCGCTTGAATACAACTTCGTGATGGGCGTCGCCTCCGGCATGCCGGCCGACCCTGAATTGCTGCCGATCCTGATCAAGCTGAAGCGTCCCGAAGCGCATTGGCAGGTCACCGCCATCGGCCGCGAGGAGATCTGGCCGCTGCACCAGCGCTGCGCCGAGCTCGGCGGCCACTTGCGCACCGGTCTCGAGGACACGTTCTACCTCGCCGACGGCAAGAAGGTGACATCGAACGGCCAGCTCATCGAAGCCGTCGCCGCCTGCGCAAGGCGCGCCGGCCGCGAGATCGCGAGCCCCGCCGAGGCGCGGAAGATCTTTGGGACGAATCGCTGAACATCCCCGTCGTTCCGGGGCGATGCGTAGCATCGGACCCGGAACCTCGAGATTCCGGGTTCACGCTTCGCGTGCCCCGGAATGACGATCAAGGTCTGTCATGTCCACCATCGAAAACACCATTTCCCCCGGCAGCGCCAGCTACCACGCCAACCGCGACGGCATGCTCGGGCTGATCGATCGCATGCGCGCGCTGGAAGAGCGCACGCGCGCGGCCTCGGCCGCGGCGAAGGACCGCTTCCACAAGCGCGGCCAATTGCTCCCGCGCGAGCGCGTCGCGCTGGTGCTCGATCCCGGCGCGCCCTTCATCGAGCTGTCGACGCTCGCCGGCTACATGTTCGACGTGCCGGATGCGAGCAAGAGCGTGCCGGGCGGCGGCGTCATCGCCGGCATCGGCTTCGTCTCGGGCATCCGCTGCATGGTCAGCGCCAGCGATTCCGGCATCGACGCCGGCGCGCTGCAGCCTTACGGCCTCGACAAGACGCTGCGGGTGCAGGAGCTCGCGCTGGAGAACAAGCTGCCCTACGTCCAGCTGGTCGAAAGCGCCGGCGCCAATTTGCTGCGCTACCGCGTCGAGGATTTCGTGCGCGGCGGCAACATCTTTCGCAACCTGGCGCGGCTCTCGGCCGCCGGCCTGCCGGTCGTCACCGTGACGCACGGCTCCTCCACCGCGGGCGGCGCATATCAAACGGGTCTCTCCGACTACATCGTGATGGTGCGCGGCCGCACCCGCGCCTTCCTGGCGGGACCCCCGCTGCTGAAAGCGGCGACCGGCGAGATCGCGACCGAGGAAGAGCTCGGCGGCGCCGAGATGCATACGCAAATCTCCGGCTTGGGCGACTATCTCGCCGAGGACGATCGCGACGCGCTTCGCATCGCGCGCGAGATCATGGCGGCGATGGAATGGGAGCGGCCGGGCAGGGCGGCTCCAGAGTTCAAGCCGCCGCGCTACGATCAGGACGAGCTGCTCGGCATCATGCCGATGGACCACAAGCGCCCGGTCGACATGAAGCAGGTGATCGCGCGCATCGTCGACGATTCCGATTTCACCGAGATGGCGCCGAATTACGGCCCGGCCACCGTCTGCGGCCATGCCCGCATCGAGGGCCAGGCCGTCGGCATCATCACCAACAACGGCCCGCTCGACCCCGCCGGCGCCAACAAGGCGACGCATTTCATCCAGGCCTGCTGCCAGACCCGCACGCCGCTGCTCTATCTCAACAACACCACCGGCTATATGGTCGGCAAGGCCTATGAAGAAGCCGGCATGATCAAGCACGGCTCCAAGATGATCCAGGCGGTGACGTCGGCGACGGTGCCGCAGATCACCATCTATTGCGGCGCCTCGTTCGGTGCCGGCAATTACGGCATGTGCGGCCGCGGCTTCCATCCGCGCTTCTGCTTCTCCTGGCCCAACGCCAAGACCGCGGTGATGGGCGGCGAGCAGGCGGCCGAGACCATGGCGATCGTGACCGAGGCGGCAGCAGCCCGCCGCGGCAAGCCGATCGAGAAGGACAAACTGGACGCGATGAAGGCGCAAATCATCGGCGTGTTCGACGGCCAGATGGATGTGTTCTCCACCAGCGCCCGCGTGCTCGATGACGGCGTGATCGATCCGCGCGACACCCGCGCCGTGCTGTCGGAGGTGCTCGCGATCTGCCGCGAGGGCGATGCGCGCACGCCCCAGCGCATGCAATTCTCGGTGGCGCGCCCATGAGGAACGGATCAGTGCAGCAGCGGCCGTTCTTCAAGGTCCTGGTGGCCAACCGCGGCGAGATCGCGCTGCGCGTGATGCGCAGTGCGCGGCAGCTCGGCCTTGGCGTCGTCGCGGTCTATTCGGATGCCGATCGCGATGCGCTTCATGTGAGGCAGGCCGATCAGGCCGTGCGCATCGGCGAAGCCCTGCCGGCGCAATCCTATCTGAACATTCCCGCGATCATCGCCGCGGCCAGGGCCAGCGGCGCGGATGCCGTTCACCCCGGCTATGGCTTCCTCGCCGAGAACGAGGAGTTTGCGCGCGCCTGCAAGGAAGCCGGCCTCGTCTTCATCGGCCCGTCGCCGCAGGCGATCGAGGCGATGGGCAACAAGGCCGGCGCCAAGGAGATCATGAAGAAAGCCGGCGTGCCCATCGTGCCCGGCTACCAGGGCACTGAGCAGGGCGACGAGGCCATGCTCGCGGAAGCCAGAGCGATCGGCTTTCCCGTGATGATCAAGGCGGTCGCCGGCGGCGGCGGGCGCGGCATGCGACTCGTCACCGATGCGGCGTCGTTCCCCGATGCGCTGCGCAGCGCGCGGTCGGAAGCGAAGGCCGCGTTCGGCGATCCCACACTCATCCTCGAACGCGCCATCCAGAATCCGCGCCACATCGAGATCCAGGTGTTCGGCGACAGCCACGGCAACGCCATCCATCTCGGCGAGCGCGATTGCTCGGTGCAGCGGCGCCATCAGAAGCTGATCGAGGAGGCGCCGTCGCCCGCGGTCACGCCGGAGCTGCGCGCGAAGATGGGCGAGGTTGCGGTCGCCGCAGTCAAGGCGCTGCGCTATGAGGGCGCCGGCACGCTTGAATTCCTGCTCGATTCCAGCGGCGCGTTCTACTTCATGGAGATGAACACGCGGCTCCAGGTCGAGCATCCCGTCACCGAGGCGATTACCGGGCTCGATCTCGTCGAGCTGCAGCTGCGCGTCGCGCGTGGCGAGCCATTGCCGGTGAAGCAGCAGGACATCAAGTTCTCCGGCCACGCCATCGAGGTCCGGCTCTGCTCGGAAGACGCCGCGCAGGATTTCATGCCGCAGTCCGGCCGCATGGCGCGCTGGCACGTGCCAGAGGGCATCCGCGTCGAGCACGCGTTGCAATCGGGCTCGGAGATCCCGCCGTTCTACGATTCCATGATCGCCAAGGTGATCAGCCACGGCGCCACACGCGAGGAGGCGAGGGGGCGGCTGATCGTCGGGTTGGAGCAGCTCACCGCGTTCGGCGTAACCACGAACCAGGCGTTCCTGTTGTCCTGCCTGCGTCATCCCGGCTTTGCCAAGGGCGAAGCGACGACGGCGTTCATCGGCGCGCATCGCGATGAATTGCTGGCGCCGCGCGCGGACGCGGCATTCGAGACGGCGCTGGCGGGCTTGGTGCTCTACGTCACCAACCCGCGTGCGCCGTCCTGGCAGGACGGGCGGAGCCTCGCCGCCACTTTTCCGCTGCCGGCGAAAATCGAGATTGCCGGCCACGCGCACGAGCTCGACATCACGCGCGAACGCGACGGCAGCTACACCGTCGCCGCCGAAGGCCGCCAGTATAAATTCGAGATCGACGAGCTCGATCCCGACGCCATCCGCTTCCGCCACGCTGGTGTGATGGACAGCGCCAAATTCCTGCGTGACGGCGATCGGCTCCATCTCCAGCACCGCGGCATCCCGCTCGCGGTCACCGATCTCACCCTCGCCGCGCCGAAGGCCGCCGCAAGCAATGGCGGCGACGGCAAGGTCCGCGCCGCCATGAACGGCCGCGTCGTCGCCGTTCTCGTCAAGCCCGGCGACCGCGTCACCGTCGGCCAGCCGGTGCTGACGCTGGAAGCGATGAAGATGGAGCACGTCCACAAGGCCGGCATCGACGGCGTGGTCAGCGCGATCGACGTCGCCGAAGGCGAGCAGGTCACGACGGGACGGATCGTCGCGGAGATCGGGGCTTAGCCGGTGCCGCGAGTTCCGCAATCGTAGGGTGGGCAAGGGCGCGAAGCGCGGTGCCCACGAATGTCGATTATGAAGCGGGATAGTGGGCACGCTCCGCTTTGCCCACCCTACAGGACCTCCCGGAAATACCAACGATTTCAACGGGGTATTCGCCCGCAAAAGCTTGCACATAATCACCATTGAACATTGTTCAGTCCTGGACTACAAATAATGAACTTTGTTCAATCAACCCGGAGCCTCGCATGCTGCACGCCGATGATCCCGCCCAAGCGGCCACTGCCAGGCTGCCTTCACTGTCTCGCCGTTTCGCGCTTGGCGCGCTGCAAGCCCGCGAAAAATACTTGGCCGGTGCATTCTTCATCCTGATCCTGGCTGCGTTCTTCGCACCCGCACTGCCAGCCTCCGCCTGGCACATCCCGCATTTCGTCGACGACCGCACCTGGTTCGGCGTGCCCAACGCCGGCGATGTGCTGAGCAATCTGGCTTTTCTCGCGATGGGCGTCTGGGGCTCCGAGCGGCTGCGTGCCCGCAATGATGCGCCGGCGGGTGCGAGCTGGTTCTTCGTCGGGCTGATCCTCACGTGCCTGGGCTCGGGCTTCTATCATCTCGACCCCGATGTGCCGCAACGACTCGTCGCCGATCGTCTCGGCATGGCGGTGGCATTCGCGGGCTTTCTCGGCATCGCGGCCAGCGAGCGCATCAGCACGCGCGCAGGTGAAGCGGTGCTGGTGCTGACGATGATCGCGGGTCTATTAGCTGCCTGGGTCGCACGCGAGAATCTCACGCCATGGGTGGTGGTGCAGTTCGGCGGCATGGCGCTGGCCGTGGGCCTCGCGTTGACACGCCCGAGGCCCGGCGCACTCGGCGTGCCGCTCGGCGGCGTGATCGTCTTCTATGTGCTGGCCAAGCTGTTCGAACTCGGCGATGCAACGGTGTTCGAGGCGACCGGGCACGTGATCTCGGGCCACACGCTCAAGCACCTCGCCGCCGCGCTCGCGGCCTGGCCGGTGATCCGGGCGCTTGGATCTGGGCCCAGTACTCATTAAGCGGCTGGCCGCCGACTGATGTCCGCTTAAGCCCCAACACCGGCGAAGAAGAGCTATCTTCCAATGTCGCTGACGGGCCATTAAGCGACATTGCCAAGTCAATTGAACCGCGGGGGTAGCGCGGCGCCGCGGGCGCGCGGCGCGCTGATATGTGTTAAGCTTTTCTGGCCGGTTAAGCATCGGGAGAGGATTGTGACGCGACGCGAGTTCATCGCAGTCGTCAGCAGCGCGGCGGCCATCCGCCCGATCGGCGCGCGTGCAGAGCGCCCGCCAGAGCGTGTCCTCTATTTCACATACTCGGCCGGCTATCGGCACGACGTCATACCACTTTCCGAAGCAATCCTGACGCAGCTTGGAAGGAATTCCGGTGCCTTTGAAGTCATCGCAACGGAAGACTTGTCTGAATTTTCGACCGGAAACCTCGAGCGGTACGCCGCTGTGATGTTCTACACAAGCGGTGAAATTCCGATGAGCGGTGCCCAAAAGATAGCACTTCTCAACTTTGTGCGCTCGGGCCGTGGCTTTCTCGGCGTTCACTCGGCCACGGACACATTCTACACTTGGCCAGACTATCTCGATCTGATCGGCGGCTATTTCAATGGTCATCCCTGGCATCAGAGTGTGACCATCGAGGTGACTGATGTTGCAGACCCACTGGTGGCGTTTCTGGGGAATTCGTTGCAGTTGAACGACGAAATCTACCAGATCAGCGACTTCGACTATCGCGGATCACGCGTGCTCCTGCGCCTCGACCAAAGTTCGGTGGACCTCAATAAGGCCGGTGTGCATCAACGCTTCTATGGTTGGCCGCTCGCCTGGAAACGATTTTACGGCGAGGGGCGAGTATTCTATTCGGCGCTTGGCCACGCGGCGTCGGTCTGGCAGGACCCGCGCTGTCAGAAAATCCTCACTAACGCTATCCTCTGGTCTACGAGAAGGTCGACCTAGTGCAACCGGATTGCCATGCCGCTTGTGCATTTCCTACAGGCAAATATTGTGGCGATATCGACAATGCCGCTCGCGTTGATCGAGACTGGCTGTCGCCCGGCATGTCGGATTATCGGAAGTATCCCACGCTGCAAAGAACTGAAAGACAAGAACGTAGGCCACTGCACGCTCAATGCTGGTTATCACTTCGAGTTTGGGTCAGACTCGACCCTCAATGTGCCGGATCGGGGCTTCCGGTCCTTCCTGACAAGCTGCCTTTTTTGAGGCGCATCGAACGTCGCCGTCGGCCATGTCCGGGCCCTTGCACTTCCATTCCGAAGGATGAAAATCCGCTGACTTTCCTCTATTTTGTGTTGAGCCGCAGTTCTGAAGCAGCGATCTCGAAACGAGGTTCGCGATGACCTCCAGGTACTCGATCAGGTGGCTCGGCGCGCCGCTCGTCGCTTTTTTTCTGACCATCTGGCCATTCGTTCCTCCGGTGCATGCTATTGAGGGCGCTGCAAAGGTTGGCGTGGTGTCCTTTGGCCTGTATGGGGATCAAAGCGTGTTTAGATCCGAGGCGACCGGCGCGGCTCAGGTCGTGGCCGGCCGTTTCGAGACTGGACCGATCAACGTGGAGTACAATTCCAAGAAAGGGGGAAGTGCAACGATCGAAGCTCTGAGCAAGTCGTTGCAGGCGGCAGCCAATCGCTTGGATCCCGAGAAAGATGTTCTGTTTTTGATTCTCACCTCGCATGGCTCTCCTGATGGCCTTGCAATCAAGGCGGGGCGGCTCACAGAAACGCTTACACCATCTCGTCTCCGCGACATGCTCGCGAAGACAGTTGTGCGACACAAGGTGGTGGTCATCTCGGCTTGTTATTCCGGGGTTTTTATCCCGCGCCTGGCGACTCCCGATGTGCTGGTCATCACCGCGGCCGATGACAAGCATCCGTCGTTCGGCTGCCAGGACAAGGCCAAGTGGACCTATTTTGGGGACGCTTTTTTCAACGTCGCGCTGCGAAAAGCTGCCAGTCTGAAGGATGCGTTTCTCGATGCGCGCTCACTCGTCCGGAAGCGAGAATTGCGGGAACATTTCGAGCCGTCGAATCCGCTCATGGCAGGCGGTGCAAACGTGCTGCCATTGCTCGTCGGACGCCCTTAAACAACCGGCCGTGAGCGCAGACGCTATTGCCCGCGGGCGTATCGCGGTGTCCGGTCACACTCGATAAGCAGACTATTTGGCTGCCCGCTTAGGCTTCGCATTCGGCCACTTGCGGTCATCAGAATTTGTGCCCTGCGGCTCTTGATCATGGTCGTCCGCTAGTCGCCGCCCCCCGAGACGAAAGCCGCGGATACATTCGAAGCCGATATAACCGAGCATCAAAAGGACAACGAAGGCAGGGACGAATTTGCTGGGATCACGCGTCAACTCATGGATGAACACCAGGAAAGTGAAATAGAGCGCAATCCAAGTGTTGTGTGTCATGTGCTGTTGCTCGACAATCGTACCCGCCTGTTATGGTTGCGTTCCGACAGTCAACAGGATGAGCCAAAATGGCCTGCGAGCTTGTCGGCGACAAAAATAGTCGTCGCGCAGGTGAGGTGCACGTCCTCCTGCGGAGAACAAGCCACTACAGACAAGCTCGTAGCAGCAAGTAGAGCCAAGACTGCTGTTTTGCAGAGAGGGTTCACGCTTGATCTCGGTCCTTGACCCGGGACAAAGTGCCGACAACGCCAACCTCTTGTGGGTTGCACAAACAGCAGCCCGTCAACCGAGAACACGGCGAATGCTCAATTTTCAATGAACAGAGGAAGTCAGCTGTGGGCCAAAGGCTGTCCTTGGCGGCTCCGCGATCGCTTTCCGCTCAGCCTCGGAAGCGGACCGTGGGACCTAAGAGGGGAAGTCAGCCACGGGCCAGGAGCGGACAGGCTTAGGCCGTCCGACGAGAGTAGCGAAGTCGGGCAAGCAACTCAGCTATCGCAGGTGGCAAGGGGTGGCCACCCCATCGCGCTCAGAGCTGGACCTATTCGATCACCCCGTCGGCCCGCACCAGCATCGCGTTCGGAAATTTGATGCCGAGCGTGTTCGCTGCCTTCTGATTGATGGTCAGGTCGAAACGCGCCGGCCGCTCCATCGGCAGATCTGCGGGGCGCGCGCCCCGGATGACCTTGTCCAGATAGGACGCGATCCGCCGCATCCCGTCCGCCGGACTCGGTCCATAGGTAAGCAGCAATCCGTCCTTGGCCCAGTCGGCCCAGGTGCCTGCCATGATGATGCGGTTGTCTGCGCCGAACTGCACGATCTTCTGCTTCTGCAGTAACAACAGTCGTGACGACACGATGACCATACCCTCCGCGCGCTCACGCTTGGCGGCCTCGAATGCGCCGTCGAAATCGCCGGGCCGGCGGACCTCGAGGGATTGCAGTTGAATTTTGTGCGCGTTCGCCGCCCGCAGGGTCTCGCGGTATTCCGGATCGGCATGGTCCGGGTTCCACAGCACCCCCACCCGGGAAATCTCCGGCACCGCCTCTTTCAGAAGCTCAAGCACCTTGCCCGCGAGTTCGTCGTAAACCAGCGTGACGCCGGTGACGTTGCCGCCGGGACGGCTGACGCTCGCCACCAAGCCGCTCTGGACGGGGTCGTTGCTGACCAAGGCCACGATCGGGATTGTGCTGGTCGCCCGTTTCACATGCGGCGCCACGTCCCCGCCATAGGCGAAGATCAGATCGGGCTTGAGCTCCACCAATTCCGCGGCGAGCGCGGGAAGCCGCTCGGCCTTACTCTCCGCATAGCGGTATTCCAGCACGATGGTTTTCCCAACGACATGCCCGAGCGCTGCCAGAGCGTCGACCAGCACGTAGACCGGATCGATCTGGGGTGAATTGAACAGCAGGATTCCAAGACGCGGGATTTTTCCCGACGGCTGCTGCGCGAATGCACGGAACGGCATCGCCAGAGTGGTTGCGCCAAACGCGGCGAGAAGTTTGCGGCGGCTGTTCATCAGTACTCTCGGCAGCATTCTTGTCGCGGGATAAATACACAGCTGCACGTGAAAATAAAGCGGTGCGCTGCATCTCTGTGACGCATGGCTTTCGACGACGGTTACGTCGCGAATTTTGCTCAACCGTAGCCGGCGAAATTCGGAAGTGCAAACGAGAGCTGAGACTCAGAGCATGTGAAAGGGTGTGCTTGTCCGCTTCGGGCCAAAAGCGGGCAACGCTCCGCCCAGCAGAAGATTTCCGCTCGTCCCTCAGGAGCTGACATCGCGTTTATGAGTACATGCCCTAGCGGCCGCGCCCCGTCCCGTCATTGAGCAAACACGCCACCTGATGGCCGTCGCCGGCATCCAGCAGCGCCGGCCGCTCCGTCTTGCAGCGCTCCATCGCAAACCGGCAGCGGGTGTGAAATGCGCAGCCTGAGGGCGGGTTGACCGGGCTCGGCACGTCGCCGTCGACCAGCGGCGCGAGCTTCTTCGCCAGCGGATTGGCGATCGGCACCGAGGCGAGCAGGGCCTGCGTATAGGGATGCCTGGGATTGCGGAACAGCTCGTCCTTGTCGGCGATCTCGACGATGCGGCCGAGATACATCACGGCGACGCGGTGGCTGATATGGGCGACCACGGCGAGGTCGTGCGCGATGAAGAGATAGGAGAAGCCGTGCTGCCGCTGCAGGTCGATCAAAAGGTTGATCACCTGCGCCTGGATCGAGACGTCGAGCGCGGAGACCGGCTCGTCGCAGACGATCAGGCGCGGTCCCAGCGCCAGTGCGCGGGCGATGCAGATGCGCTGGCGCTGGCCGCCGGAGAATTGATGCGGGAAATTGCGCATCTGGTCGGGCCGCAACCCCACCTGCTCGAACAATGTTGCGACCCGCGCTTCCAGCGCCTTGCCGGTGGCGAGCCCGTGCACGGCGAGCGGCTCGCCGACGATGTCGCCCGCGGTCATGCGCGGATTGAGGGAAGCGAAAGGATCCTGGAACACGATCTGCATCGAGCGGCGATGCGGCCGCAGCGCCGTCTTGGAAAGATGCGTGATGTCCTCGCCGTCGAGCCGGATCTGACCCGAGGTCGGCTCGACCAGCCGCAGCACGCTGCGCGCCACCGTGGACTTGCCGCAGCCGGATTCACCGACGAGGCCGAGCGTCTCGCCGGTGCCAAGCGCGAACGAGACGCCATCGACCGCATGCACGGTGCCGACCTGCCTTCGCAGCACGCCGGCGCGCACGGGGTAGTGCTTTTTGAGGTCGGTGACTTCGAGCAGCGCCTCGGTCATGCCACCTCCGCGACTTCTTCCGCGCGCCAGCAGGCGGCGAGATGGCCGCCGCCCCAATCCGCCAGCGGCGGATATTCGGCTTCGCAACGTTTGATGGCGAGCTTGCAGCGCGGCGCGAAGGCGCAGCCTTGCGGCAGCCGCACCAGCGATGGCACCGTGCCGGGGATTTCGTTCAGCCGCGCCGGCGCGGCGACGCCGGAGGCCGGCACGGCCGGGATCGAAGCCATCAGTCCCCGCGTGTAGGGATGCTTGGGCGCGGCGAACAGCGCCTCGACGCTGGCTTCCTCGACCTTCCGCCCCGCATACATCACGATCACGCGTTGCGCGGTCTGCGCGACAACGCCGAGATCGTGCGTGATCAGCACCAGCCCGGTGCCGAGCTCCTTCTGGAGGTCGAGGATCAGCGCCAGGATCTGCGCCTGGATGGTGACGTCGAGCGCGGTGGTCGGCTCGTCCGCGATCAGGAGCGCCGGCCGGCACGCCAGCGCCATTGCGATCATCGCGCGCTGGCGCATGCCGCCGGAGAGCTGATGGGGATATTCGCGCGCCCGCCGCGCCGGTTCGGGGATGCGCACCAGCCGCAGCATCTCGACCGCGATGCCTTGCGCCTCTTTGGACGAGATATTCCGGTGCAGCCGCACCGCTTCGACGATCTGGTCGCCGATCCGCATCACCGGATTGAGCGAGGTCATCGGCTCCTGGAAGATCATGGAGATGCGGTTGCCCCTGACCGCGCGCATCTCTGATTCATCCAGCGCCAGCAGGTCGGTGCCTTCGAGCGAGACCGAGCCGCCGACGATGCGGCCGGGCGGATCTGGCACGAGGCGCATCAGCGACAGCGCGGTGACGCTCTTGCCGCAGCCGGATTCGCCGACGATCGCCAGCGTCTCGCCGCGCCTGACGCTGAAGGAGAGGTCGTCGACCGCCTTGAACAGGCCGGAATTGGTGAAGAACACCGTCTTCAGGTTCTTCACATCGAGCACGAGATCGGTCTTGTCTGCCATCAGCCGCGCTGCCTCGGATCCAGGATGTCGCGCAGGGCGTCACCGAACAGATTGGCGCCGAATACGGCGAGGCTGATCGCGATGCCCGGGAAGATGACGAGCCACGGCGCGGTGCGGACATATTCGGCGGCGGATTCGGACAGCATGCGCCCCCATGACGGATAGGGTTCGGGAATGCCGAGGCCGAGGAACGACAGCGAGGCCTCGGTCAGGATGGTCGAGCCGAGCTGCGCCGTCGCCAGCACGATCAGCGGCGCCAGCGTGTTCGGCAGCACGTGGCGCAGCGCGATGCGCGTCTCGCTCATGCCAATCGATTTTGCGGCCTCCACGAACGGCTGCTCGCGCAGCGCCAGCGTGTTGGCGCGGATGACGCGCGCCACCGTCGGGATCAGCGGAATGGCGATGGCGATGATCACGTTGGGCAGCGACGGCCCGAGCGCGGCCGTCATCACCAGCGCCAGCACCAGCAGTGGCAGCGCCTGCAGCACGTCCGAGACGCGCTGGAACACGAGATCGACCCAGCCCGAGAGATAGCCCGAGGTGAGGCCGACGATCACGCCGATGGTGCCGCCGAGCGCGGTCGAGCCGATGCCGACCGCGAGCGAGATCCGCGCGCCGTGGATGATGCGGCTGAACACGTCGCGGCCGAAGGAATCGGTGCCCATCCAGTGCGCCAGGCTCGGGCGCGCCAGCGCGCGGGCGGAATCCACCGTCAGCGGATCATAGCGCGCGATGACATCGGCGAAGATCGCCGTCAGCACGAACGCCGTCATGATGACGAGCCCGGCCGCGCCCAGCACGTGCCGCTGCGCCATGAACAGCACGCGCCGCCAGCCCCCGGTCGCATGCGCCCCGGCCCGCCTCAGTTCAACGTCGAAATCAATGGCGGCCATATGCCTCTCCGCGGGGAGAAACACCTCTCCCCATCGGGGAGAGGTCGGCGCGTAGCGCCGGGTGAGGGGGCTCAGGTCTCAAGACGGAGTGCAACCCCTCACCCGGATTGCATCTTCCGATGCAATCCGACCTCTCCCTATGGGAGAGGTAGAGCACCGTCGTCGCGTCAGATTGTTCCAACCTCATGCTTTTAATCCGTGTACCTGATCCGCGGATCGAACACCGCATAGAGCATGTCGACGGTGAAGTTGGCGAACACCACCACGACCGCGATGAACATCACGAGGTTCTGCACGATCGGATAGTCGCGCCAGCGGATCGCCTCCACCAGGAAGCGCGCGACGCCGGGGATGTTGAACACGGTCTCGGTGACGATCAGGCCGCCGATCAGGAACGCCGCCTCGATGCCGATCACGGTGATCACCGGCAGGATCGCGTTCTTCAGCGCGTGGTGATAGTTCACGGCCGCATCGGAGGCGCCCTTGGCGCGGGCGGTGCGGATGTAATCCTGGCGCAGCACCTCCAGCATCGAGGAGCGCGTGATGCGCATGGTCAGCGCCGCGCTGCGGAAGCCGACCGCGGCGGCCGGCACGGCGTAGGTCGCGAACGCCTCGAGCCAGGTCTTCGGATTGGGATTGAAGATCGGCATCTGGCCGAACATCGCCACCGACGCGGTGAGGATCAGAAGGCCGAGCCAGAACGAGGGCAGCGACAGGCCGCTGAGGCTGACGACGCGAAGCGCATAGTCGAGCTTCGTCCCCTGCTTCACCGCGCTGATGACGCCCAAGGGAATGCCGATGGACGCCGAGAACAACAGTGCGAGGCCGGCAAGCCGCGCCGTGATCGGAATCCGCGGCAGGATCTCCTGCAGCGCCGGCTTCTCCGAGACATAGGAGTAGCCGAAATCGCCGCGCAGAAAGCCGCCGATCCAGTGCAGATATTGCGTCACCAACGGCTGGTCGATGCCGAGCTGCTTCTCCAGCTCCGCCTTGTCGGCGGGATCGACGTAGCCGGCGGCGGCGAACAGGATGTCGACGATGTTGCCGGGCACGATGCGCAGCAGGAAGAAGATGACGACCGAGATCCCGAACAGGGTCACGAGCATCAGGAACAGGCGCCGCACCAGATAGGCAAACATGCATCGCCCTCCGCGCTACTCGTCAGCCTCGCGCGTTACTTGTCGAGCCACACATCCTCGTAGCGGAAGCCGTTGTAGGAGCTGTTCGACATGATCGTGACGCCCTTGACATAAGGCTGCCAGCAGGTGCCGGCGCGTGCATGGAAGATGATCGGGCGGGCGACGTCCTCCTGCAGCTTCTTGTCGATGTCCCAAACCAGCGGCCTGCGCTTGGCGAGGTCGGTCTCCTGCGACTGCACGTCGAACAGCTTCTCGATCTCCTTGTTGCAATAATTGGTGTAGTTCCGTTCCGAGCCGCAGGAATAGTTCTCGTAGAACGACTGGTCGGGATCGTCGACGGAATTGCCGGTGAGGTTGAGGCCGAGCATGTAATCCTTGCGCGCGACCTTCGGGAACCAGTTCGCGGTTTCCACGACGTCGAGCTCGCCGTCAATATAGATGGTCTTCAGCTGGTCGATCAGGATCACGGCGGGGTCGCGATATTCCGCGATGTTGCGTGTCGAGACTTTCACGTTGAGGTGCTTGTCCGGACCGTAACCCGCCTGCTGCATCAGCTTCCTGGCTTGCTCGCGGTTGGCGTTGATGTCGCGGCCATAGCCCGGAATGGTCTCCAGCTTCTCCTTCGGCATGCCCCAGATGCCCTGCGGCGGCGGCAGCATGGTGCCGCCGATGTCGCCCTGGCCTTCGAACAGGATGTCGACGAACGCCTTGCGGTCGAGCGCGAGCGACATCGCGCGGCGGATGTCGATGTTGTCGAACGGCGCCGAGGTCGAATTGACGATGATGTTGGTCGAGACGTTGGTCGGCTCGACGACGCAGGTCGCGTTCGGCGCCTGCGACTTGATGTCCTTCAAAAGCGGGATCGTGATGTGCGTCGGAAAGGTCATGTCGAACTTGCCGGCGACGAAGGCCAGGATCGCGGTCGAGCGGTTGGTGATGATGGTGTACTCGATGCCGTCGAGATAGGGCAGGCCCTTCTTCCAATAGTCCGGATTGCGCGTCAGCTTGATCGATTCATTGGCCTTGAACTCGACGAACTTGAACGGTCCGGTTCCGATCGGATGGGTGCGCATGTCTCCCGGCGAGACGTGACAGGGATAGACCGGCGTGTAACCGGAGGCGAGCATCGCCAGCAGCGACGGCTGCGGCCGCTTCAGGTCGAAGGTGACCTCGAACTCGCCGTTCGTCGTGACCTCGTTGACCTCGCTGTACCAGGCCTTGCGCGGATTCTGCCGCAGCTTCTGCTGCGACTTGCCCATCAGGAGGTCGAAGCTGCACTTGACGTCGGCCGAGGTGAACGGCTTGCCATCGTGCCATTTCACGCCCTGGCGCAGCTTGAACGTCAGCTTCTTGTTGTCGCTGCTCCAGGACCAGCTCTCGGCCAGCTCCGGCCGCAACGTATCGGGGCTGTTCTGCGCGATGTGCTGATCGTAGATGAGGAGATTGTTGAACACCCCCATGAACGGGACGTTGATCGAATAGGTCGCGCCTTCGAGGATGGAGGCATTGGCCGGACTGTCGCGGTGATACATCCGCAAGATGCCGCCCTGCTTGGGCTCGCCGGCGAGCGTGACGGTCGAGGCCGTCAGCACAGATAGCGCCGCCATTGCGGCGAGCGCCCACACGCTCCGCATGCTCATCCTCCCTGGACCTCGGCCTTTGCGGCCTGTTTGTCCGAACGATAGCACGCAAGCGGGCGGAGGCAACCGCTAAGGCCACATGCCGCCTCGACAATTCGGATGACGGAAGGCCGCAGGGTGTTCATCGTCTCACGATGAGAGTGCAGTGCGAAGGGCTCGCGCGCCGGGCGCCCTCACACGATCCGCGAGGCCTTGTTGCCCCAGTACCGGTCCCGCAGCAGCCGCTTGTACAGCTTGCCGGTCGGCAGCCGCGGCAATTCCTTTTCGAAATCGACCGAGCGCGGCACCTTCTGCCGCGACAGCGATTTGGCGCAGAACGCGATCAGCTCTTCGGCGAGCGCCGGCCCCGGCACCACGCCCGGCATCGGCTGCACCACCGCTTTCACCTCTTCGCCGAGATCGGCATTGGGCACGCCGAACACCGCGGCGTCGGCAACCTTGGGGTGGGTGATCAGGAGGTTCTCGCATTCCTGCGGATAGATGTTCACCCCGCCGGAGATGATCATGAAGGTGGCGCGGTCGGTCAGGTAGAGGAAGCGATCGGCATCGACATAGCCGACGTCGCCGACCGTGCTCATGCTCCCATCCGGCGAGCGCGCCTCCCTGGTCTTCTCGGGGTCGTTGAAATATTCGAACGGCGTTGCCGTCTTGAACCAGACCTGGCCGGGCGTGCCGGTCGGGCATTCCCGCATGTTCTCGTCGAGAATGTGCAGGTCCCCGAGCAGCACCTTGCCGACGGTGCCGCGATGCGCCAGCCATTCCTCGCTGTTACAGGCGGTGAAGCCGAGGCCTTCGGTGGCGCCGTAATATTCGTGGATGATCGGACCCCACCATTGGATCATGTCGTCCTTGACCTGGGGCGGGCAGGGCGCGGCGGCGTGGATCGCGATCTCCAGCGACGACAGATCGTAGCGCTTGCGCACCTCCTCCGGCAACTTCAGCATGCGCGAGAACATCGTCGGCACCAGCTGCGTGTGGGTGATGCCCCATCGCTCGACCAGCTGCAGGTAACGCTCGGGATCAAAGCTCTCCATGATGATCACGGTGCCGCCCATGCGGATCGTGAGGTTCACGGCAGCCTGCGGCGCGGAATGATAGAGCGGCGCCGGCGACAGGTAGACCATGCCCTCGCGGTAGTGCCAGAGCCTCAACAGGAAATCGAACAGCGGCAGATTGTGCTTCGGCGGCTCCTCCGGCAGTGGGCGCAAGATGCCCTTCGGCCGTCCCGTCGTGCCGGAGGAATAGAGCATGGCGGTGCCGAGCCATTCGTCGGGCATCGGCGTTGCCGGCAGACCGGCGGTCACCTCCGATAGGCCGACGATGCGCTCGCTCTCGCCCGGGCCGTCGGCGACGATGCAGAGCTTGATGTCGGGGCAGGCCTGGATCGCCTCGCGCGCGATGCCGAGCTTGCCCATCGACGTGATCAGGATCTTCGACTGGCTGTTGACGAGCAGATAGGCGAGCTCGCCCGGCGTCAGGAAGGAGTTGATGCAGGTGTAGTAGAGCCCGGCGCGCTCGCCCGCGCCGCAGGCTTCGAGATAGCGCGCATTGTTCTCCATGAAGATCGCGTAATGATCGCGCCGCTTCAAGCCGTGCTTGCGGAACAGATGCGCCAGCCGATTGCTGCGCGCCTCGAGCTCGCGATAGGTGACGGCTTCGCCCGTCGCCGCCATGATGAAGGCGGGCTGCAGCGGACGCAGGCGGGCGTGGTGACCTGTGTACATCGATCCTCCGGCTTTGGATCAGGCGGCAAGGAGCAGGATCTCGCGCACATCGGCGGGACCCGTAATTTTGCGCGGGTTGCGCGGGATCCAGTTCGTGCGCATCGCGGCTTGCGCGATCGCATCGAAATGCTCCGGCGCGATGCGCACCTCGCCAAGGCTGCGCGGCATGCCGAGCGAGCGAATGAAGGCATCGAGCACGTCGGCCGCATCGCGGCCGGGATAGCCCATGGCGGCCGCGACGATCGTCTGCCGCTCGGCATTGTCGCGCGCGTTCCAGCGCATCACCGCCGGCAGCATGACGCAGGAGGTGTAGCCGTGCGGCACGTCGAAGGCCCCGCCCAGCACGTAGCCGATGCCGTGGCTCGCGCCCATGGGCACGCCGGCGGCGAGCGCGCCCATCGACAGCCAGGTGCCGATCTGTGCGTCCATCCGCGCATCGAGATCTCCAGCGTTGGCCTTCACCCGCGGCAGCGCGTCGGCGAGCATGGCGAGGCCCTTCACCGCCTGCGCATCGGCGTAAGGATGCGTCTCGCGCGAGCAGATCGCCTCGACGCAATGGTCGACGGCGCGGATGCCGGTCGACAGGAACAGCCATTCCGGCGTGTGCACGGTGATGCCTGGATCGAGGATGGTCGCGCGCGGCACCGTGAGCGGATGCCGCAGCATCTGCTTCACCTGCGTGGCGCGGTCGGTGACACCCGCGATCGATGAGAACTCGCCGCCGGCGATCGTGGTCGGCACGCTGACCTGCCGCACGGTCGGCGCTGTCATCTCGGGCGCGACGCCCTTGTGCACGCGGATGCGGTCGATGCCGGCGACATCCTCGATGCCGTTGGCTAGGCAGAGCTGCACCGCCTTGGCGCCGTCGGTGATGGAACCGCCGCCGACGGTGACGATCAGATCGGCCTCCGCCTCGCGAGCCGCTTGAGTGGCCGCGATCACCGCCTCGCGCGGCGTATGCGCGGGCATGGCGTCGAACAGGCCGGCGCAGCGCCGGCCGAGCGCGTGCTTGATCTTCTCGATCTCGTCGGTCTGCCGGTTCAGCGTCCCCGACACCATCAGGAAGGCGCGGCTTGTTCCCAGCCGGTCCATCTGCGCGACGATGGCCTCCGCCGCGGGATGGCCGAACACGACCTCCTCGATCGCGCCGAAAACGACACGTCCCTGGTGCACGCCTGTCCTCCCCGGACAAAATCGTTCTTGTTGTTGGGAGGTAATCTAGCGGACCCCGCCAAGTCAGTCATGCGCGAAGACGCTGGCCGGCTTGCAGCGCCGGGGGCAGGGCCGTGGCGGCGCCGGCGCGCACGCCTCGTCCTTCGAGACGGCGCTACGCGCCTCCTCAGGATGAGGCTCATCAGCGCCGGTGCCCTTCGAAACGGCCGCCGCACGCTCCGCCCTCATCCTGAGGAGCCCGCGAAAGCGGGCGTCTCGAAGGATGGCCGCAAGGGAAAGTCTCTCAAATGCGATTCCTGCCACAAAGGCAGGGACAGCCCGCCGCTATTCCCTCAAAACACCACGCCCACGCGCGTGCCGCGCTTCCAGGCGATGCGGCAGCGCTTCCTGGTGTTGACGTGCAGCAGCTCGAAGCGATCGGGAATCTTCACCTGTCCGCCGAGATCGACGCAGGCCCCGCCGGGCGAATAGTCGATCAGCGTGCACGGGATCACCGGCGCGCGCGGGTCGGTGATGATCTTGGCCTGGCGCGACACCAGGCCTGCGGGCTTCACACGGACAAACTTTCGCGGATGCATTGGCACGTCTCCTCCAATTCCGCAGGTCTCGCGGCGGGTGATCTGTCCCAATCATGAAAAAGAGATGATGCGATCCCCCTAAGCCGCGCCCGAGAATTTTAACGAAAAGTGTCGGCGAATGGCAAAACCAGCGGTAGCGGAGTGCGCTCATGCTCTCCCATAGGCGAAATGGCATGCGTCTGCCTCCACAACCGTCATTGCGAGCGAAGCGAAGCAATCCAGAAATCCCTCCGCGGAGGCAGCCTGGATTGCTTCGTCGCAAGGGCTCCTCGCAATGACGCCGTGGCGGGTGGTGCCCCCGCCCTCACCCCGTCACGCCCTCCACCTCCGCCCCCGCCGCCAGGTCCACCCCCGGCGGCACCGGCATCGGCACCGTCACGTAATCCTTCGGCAGGTTCACCGGCCGGTAGTCCGGCTCCACCGCCATGCGCTTCAGCACGCTCTCATGCACATGCGCGCCTTCGGGGATCAGGCGCGGCTCGCCATCGGGGATGTAGACCCCGAAATAAACTTTCCGCGCCGGCCATTCCCGGTACTTCGCGCTCTTCGGCAAGAACTCCAGCACGCGCCAGATCGCATTCATGGAATCGTGCAGCATGCCGGTCTTGCCGGTATAGGCGGGCTCGACGTATTTGAACGGCGAGTTCTTGCGCTGGATGCCCCAGGCGAGCTGGTTCACCGTGCGCGGGTTGAACTTCAGCCCGGCCTTCTCGGCCTCGTCGATCATCCAGAGCAGCGGATATTTGGATTCGCCGCTCTCGGCTTCCGGATAGCCGCCGCCGACGTCGCAATGCACGCCGGCGAACCACACCTGCAGAATGTCCTGCGGCACCTTCTTCTCGTCGGGCACGTAGCGGTTGCTCCAGAATTCCTGCGGCTCGGCGTATGGCTTGAGGCGGAACATGCGCCGCCGCTCGTCGATCGCGTTCGCCTGCCGGAAGATTTTTACGCTCGGATCGCGCAGCGTGAAGGCGAGCTCCTCCAGGCTCGGCAGGTAGAAGCGGTCGGCGCGCGGCACGATCACGCTCGCCACGGTGTCCCAGACGCCGACGAAATGGATGGTCGGCCAGCGCGTCGAGGTGATGCGCGCGAACTGCGCGGCGAGGTCGAATTCGTCTTTCGGCAGCGGTCCGCTCTCGTCGAACACGATGCCCTTGATATCCTCGACGTCGTTGCCGCGCCCGCTGCCGGAATATTGCTTGTAGGCGATGAGGCCCGAGCCGGCGAGGTTCGCCTGCTCCGGCGAGATCAGCCCGACCTTGTGGATCAGCCCCGCCAGCACGCGCACCGTGTAGGCCCCGCGCGAGAAGCCGAACAGGTAGATCCTGTCTCCGGGCGCGTAATGCTGGATCAGGAAGCAATAGGACGAGAGCACGTTGTCATCGAGCCCGTAGCCGGTGGCGAGCCCCAGCACCAGCTTGATGTTGGCCTTCCAGCGCCCCCAGGTCGACGGCTCCGTCATGGTGCCGACCCCGGGATCGTAAAACACCATCTGCCGCGGCTGCGTCTTGTCCGTCTTGCGCAGGCAGCGATAGAGCTTCAGGACGTTGGAGATGTTCTCCGAGATCTCGTTGCCGGTGCCGTCACAGCAGATGACGAGGTTCTTGCCGGCGGGCTTGTGGTCGGAATTGGCCGCGGTCTCCATGGGATGCGCCTCCGGGGAATGCTACCGGGGCGAGTATAGCGGAAAATGAGCGGCAGCGAGGAGGAGGAAGGGCTGTCCGGGAAATATGTCGCGGACCGCAAGGCTTTGGCATCGATCAGCCGACCGGCGGGCGGCGCCGCCGGCAAGCAGCCCCATGGCCGCAATCTGTTGACATTAACCGCTTGTTAACCATGCCGTCGCCTAATGCTGACGATGGGGGATCACCATGTCGGCCCATGTGACGCGACGGAAATTGATGCCTGTTTCGGCCGATCCGGCCATCCGGTCGGCGGCGAGGCTGGCGGTTCGCGCCAAGGCCGTCCTACAGGGCAGAACGCCTGTCCTATGGAGCAAAGCCATGTTCGCAAGGGACGACTTAGTGGACAATCTCAGCCGCGATCTCGATCGCGCGCGCGGCAGACGCGATGCGCTCGCATCCGAAGCCACGACGCTGACGGCCCAGATCGCCGAAATCGAAGCCCGCCTTTCGGAGGAGAAGAAAAGGCGGGAGCGTGAGCGCGTCCTGACCGAGATCGAATTGATCAAGACGCGAATCAAGCAAGCCGCCGGCGCGTTTGCACCTGTCGTCGACGGACTCTCCAGGGCGGTCGAGCAGGCTGCGGCAGTTGTGCCCGAGGCGCGCGAGCTCAATAGTTTCCTGGTGTCGGTGGCGACCGAGATCGACAGCGTGCTCGATCCCCTGCTCCGTGAACTGGATCAGCGCGCGGATGCGGTGCGATCCGGCCACGCAGCGCTGGACTTGCCGAGTTCGGCCGTTGAAGCGCCGCCCGTCGAGCTGCCGAAGGACACCAACGAACGCCTGCTTCGCTTTCCGGCCTGGCTGTCCCGCGACAAGGAAACGGACAAGAAGGAAGCAGCGGAGAAGCCGCACAGCACGGCAGCGTGAAGCCTCGGCGGCTGCGCGCCTTTGGAGCGTTGTTGTTTTGCTCCGTCATTCCGGGGCGCGCCCCTTGGCGCGAACCCGGAATCCATTGCTCAACGGTCACCGCGGCTAAATGGATCCCGGGCTCTCGCTTCGCGAGCCCCGGGATGACGACCTGTTATTTGGCTCGCTGGTCGCCCGACACGCGGCCTGGCTCCCCCCGCTCAGTTCGCCGCGCGGCGCAGGAAGGCCGGAATGTCGAGAACGCTCTCGTCGGGCGCATTGCGCGCAGGCGCGCGGCCGTAAGGATCGAGCGGCTGAAGCGCCGCTTGCCGCGCATAGTCCAGGCCCGGCCTTGCCGGCGGCCCCACCGGGTGGTGCGGCTGCGGGCGCAGCGGCGGGCTTCCCGCTTGCGCAAGGGGGGCACTGCGCTCGATGCGATCGGCGATGCGGCGGCCGTCGTTGCGCAGCCTGCCGGCGAGCTGGGTGAGGGCGGTTTCCACCGGCTGCGCCTGCGCCGGGTCGAGATTGTCTATACCGGTCGCCACCACCGAGACGCGGACGATGCCCTCTAAGCTCTCGTCGAACGACGCGCCGACGATGATGTTGGCATCCGGATCGGCCTCGTCGCGAATCCGGGTCGCCGCTTCGTCGACCTCGTACAGCATCAGATCCTTGCCGCCGGTGATGGAGATGATGAGGCCACTGGCGCGCTTGATCGAGGGGTTCTCGATCAGCGGATTGGAGATCGCGGCGACGGCGGCCGCAAGCACGCGCTTCTCGCCGGAGGCCTCGCCCCGTCCCATCATGGCCTTGCCCTTCTCCTTCATGACGGAGAGGACGTCGGCAAAATCGAGATTGATCAGGCCTTCCTTGACGATGAGGTCGCTGATGCAGGCCACGCCCGAATAAAGCACCTGGTCGGCAAGGGCGAAGGCATCGGCGAACGTGGTCTTCTCGCTGGCCACCCGGAACAGGTTCTGGTTCGGGATGATCAGGAGGGTGTCGACCGTCTTCAGCAACTCCTCGATGCCGGCTTCGGCAAAGCGCATGCGGCGCTGGCCCTCGAAGTAGAACGGCTTGGTGACCACGCCGATGGTGAGAATGCCGAGCTCGCGCGCGATCCTGGCGACGATGGGTGCAGCCCCGGTGCCGGTGCCGCCGCCCATGCCGGCCGTCACGAACACCATGTGCGCACCGGTCAATTGCTCGCGGATGGTGTCGATCGCCTCTTCGGCTGCGGCGCGTCCCAGTTCCGGCTGCGAGCCGGCGCCGAGGCCTGCGGTCACCCTTGTGCCGAGCTGGATGAGGCGCGTCGCCTTCGACATCGCCAGCGCCTGCGCGTCGGTATTGGCGACCACGAACTCGACGCCTTGCAGCCCGGCCGTGATCATGTTGTTGACGGCATTGCCGCCGGCGCCGCCGACGCCGAACACGACGATGCGGGCCTTCATTTCGTGGATATCGGTGTTGCCAGTCATTCTTCCCTCGCGATTGCTCCGGCAAGCCGGGGGTTAAAGAAAGTCTCGCGTGCTAGCTGCGGGCCGCGCGGTCTGCTTGCACGATGAAGGCGGCCAGATGCCCCAACCGGCGCGCCGCGTGTCCCGCGATCGAGCCGCCAGGGCGGCGATCGCTGCGCAACGCCGCCACTTCGTCTTCCAGTCGTGCCGCCCATGCATTGGCGGCCGTCGTCTCGGCGGCCGCCTGCGTCAGCTCGACGGCGAGGCGATCGGCACGCTCGCGCTCGCGCTCGAACACGACCCTGTAGGCGGTTGCGACCGATTCGAGCCGCGCGATCTCCGCCTTGAAGACTTCGGTCTTGACGGCCTCGATCCTGGCCAGGGAGGCCCCGATGGGATCTGCCCGGCGGGCTCGTCGCGGGCGGGGCGTGTAGCGGAGCTCGGCGAGATCGACGCTCACCACCGCCTTGCCGTCGTCCGACCGCGAGCGCGGCAACCGGCGACGCCGCGCCAGCGCCCGCGCGGCCTCGCGCGAGACATTGAGGCGGGCACCGAGATCGGCATACGTCAACAACTCAACGCACATCGGCGCTTCTCCTGGAGCGAACCGGGAAGGGATTTCGAGCTAGTGATGGCTGGACGATTACCGCAGGCTAGGATGCGTTGGTTAATGGACGGTTAACGCGCGCGGGGGGTGTTTACGGGTGCGGCCGCGGTGCCGGCCGCCGGAGTCGTAGGGCACCATCTGCGGCGGCTGCGTCTTGTCCGGCTGGCGCAGGCGGGATGGAGCTTCAGACGTTGGAGATGTTGTCCGAGATCTTGTTTGCCGGTGCCTTCACGGCGGATGACCAGGATTTTCATCGCAAAGGCCCCAGTAAAAGTAGAAAGTAGTATATGCAACCTCTGGATTAAGTTGCATCTTTTGTCCATATGTCGATTGCGCCTTTGCCTCTGCGTTTGCAGAGGACATTTTTTTGGATTTTAGATGCGAAAGAGCCTTTTGGAAGCCTTGGTTGAAAAGCCTCAACGAGAGACCTCTGGATCGGACACGTCCGCTCGATTTGATTATCAGAAGGGCTGGGCGTTTTGCCAGATGCTCCGTAGGCATATGGAGCAGGCGGACTATCTTGTTGCCTTCGAATTCCACGACGATGTGCTATTTTTGACGCCGAGTGCAGCTCCAACAAGCGCCGAATTCTTCCAAGTAAAAACATCAAGCGCGGCGAGCCCAAGAAAGTTGGCCAGCTTGCTTTTGCGTCCCAAGAAATCGAATTCAATTCTGGGTAAGATGTTTTTGAATTTCGATGGGCTGCTCTCTGGGAATGAGGTGCAGGTGATTCTCGTTTCCAACGTTGCCTTCGAATTCGCAGGCAAGGACATTTCAGCCAATGAGCTTCCGAAGACCGTCAGAACGAAGATCATCACAAAATTGAAGGATGAGATCCAGAGCTTCGATGTAGAGAAATTTGAGAAGCTGCACTTTATTGTAAGCGGAGTATCAATCGAAGCGATGCATAGCTATTTGCATGGCGAGGCGATGGAGTTGTTCAATTCCCAGTTCGGCGAAGGACATGGGTTCAATGTGCATAGCTGGGTAAGATTGATTCACAGCGAGATCGCAAGAAAGAACAACTACGCATCGGATAAGATTGCGACCGTTGATGATCTGATTTCAAAGAAATGCATTGGACGCAAAGTTGTAAATGAGAGTCTGGAGCTGCTTTCATCTCAGAAACGAAAAGCTCCGGACATGACGCTCGTAAATATCGAGCTCAAAGACGCCGGTTGGGCCTCGCAAGATCTGATGCGAATGGGCAAGAGGATGCCCCAGGCGGTGACTGATTTCACTGACCCGACAAACCTAGAAGCTGGGGAGCTTGTGAATCAGCTTGAGGAACTATTTTCATCGCAGCCAGATGTAGCAAATCTCTCTCATTTTATTGGCTTGGCGGAGCAGGAGCTTCGAGCGTTGCTCCGTGCTCCCTATGATCTGGCGTATCTCCGGGCTCTTAGCGTCGTGATCTACTATGAAAAAATCTAGATTTCGTCAGCTCATTCGAAATCTCCGCAAAGGCCGTGTTAATGACAAGCTTAGTGTTCAAAGAGGTGTTGATCCTCTCAAAAGTCGAAAAGACGGCGAGAAGAGAGACGTTCGACCCGAAGATCAACCTAATCACGGGCGAAAATGACGTAGGGAAGTCCACTCTAATAAAGAGCCTCTATCACGCACTCGGTGCTGATGTCCCTGGACTCCAAAACGCGCGCTGGAAGAGAGCTCGTCCGATTTATTGCGTGCGTTTCTCGTTGGGCGCGACGGACTATGTGGTAATTCGCGATGAGCGGTACTTTGGCGTTTTCGACGCAAAGGGGACACTGATAGGAAGATTTGCGGGAATTTCGGGCGAGACGGGCATTGCCCACTTTCTGAATCCGAAACTCAATTTTCGCATAGAGCTTGAGCGCGCCGAGGACGGAAGATTAGGGGCGGCTGGTCCTGCATTCTACTTTCTTCCGTTTTACATCGATCAGGACGAAGGCTGGACCAAGAGTTGGGCTTCGTTCTTGGGCTTGCAACAGTTCAGTCTGTATCGAAAGAATATGCTTGAGTATCATTTGGGGGTTCGTCCGCAGTCATTCTATGACGCGAAAAAGCGGCAGGTTGAACTTATCGATGAGAAGACGAAGCTCGTCGCTGAAATCGAGACTCTGAACAAAGTCAGGGATTCGTATCAAAAGAGAAAGGCCCATAGGCAGGTTGACCTTGATCCTTCTGTGTTCCGGAAAGAAGCCGAAGAACTCGTTGATCAATACAATGCAGTCTACGGACGGCAACAGCAGGTAGGACAGGAACTAAAGGACGTCAGAAGCGAGCGACATAGCATCGAAAATGAGATTGCTGTTCTTCGACAAGCGATAAGGGAGCTCGATGCTGACTACAGCTACGCTGAAGATCCAAGTACTTTGGACCCTGTGTTATGCCCTACTTGCGGTACGGAGATAGCCAATTCGATAGTCGAGCGCTTCGGAATTCTTGATGATATCGACCTTTGTTATGATCTCCTGGATCAGAGAAAGAAGAAGCTGCGCGACGTGCAAGAGCAGGAAATCGAAGTCGATCTTAAATATCAGGCTGTGACCTCTGAACTTGCTCCTTTAGAGGACATTCTGAAGCGAACGCGCGAAAAAGTGACGTTTGCGGAATTCGTGGCCGCCGAGGGGATGAAGGAAATTCTTTCATCGCTGTCCCAGGACATAAACGAGTTGGCCGCGCGCGAGCAGGGAATTCGGCTCAGTCTCGCAAAACTCGATGATGATCTGAAGCTGGACTCGAAGCGGAAGCGGGAAATCAACGACTATTACCAAGCCCGGATGAAGGAGTTCTTGGGCAATTTGAACGTGAATGTGCTTTCGACCGAAGACTACAGGACGTTCGACAGACAAATTAAAGCCAATGCACTTGGTAGTGATCTACCTCGCTCGCTGTTGGCTCAGCACTTCTCTTACCTTCACACGATGTCACGTTTCAACCCGGCTACGATCTGTCCCCTAGTCATAGATTCCCCTCTTCAACAAGAGCAAGACCGGCACAACATTGGGGCTATCTTCAGCTTTATTTTCTCCCGAGTTGTATCGGGGCAGCAGCTCTTGTTGGGAACGTTGCACTTTGACGAGGTACCGAAAGAGGTCGTTCCTCCGAATGCCAATAGGATTCACCTGACTCAAGAACTGCATTTGCTGCGCGAGGATCAGTATGGCGACGTTTTAAGCCGCGTCGGGGGGATGCACGAGCAGACTTTAGCGACGGACTGAGGCGATGTTTTCTGCGTGCAGGGAGAAAAGAAGTTGCGATGACTACTGCAGCGTTCCCGTATTCTCGTAGTCTCTTGAATGAATCTAGATGAGTGAATCATTCAAGATCGAGAGGTTCTTCTGCAATGATTGCAAGCAGAAGACGAAGCACTTCGTTCGTGCCGAGCACTTTAAGACAAAGATGGACGATGATGAGCCGGTTAGCTTTACACAGAGAGTTCTAATTATTGAGTGTTGCGGGTGCGAGCACCTCGCACTTGTTAAGCTGACTCATTTCTCTGAGGACGTAGGGTACGACTATGATCCGCAGTCAGGTGAGCCGATTGAAGTCCCGAATTGGGATGAGATGATCTATCCACCTGTAACGTATCGCGTGGCGCCAACTTGGTTCGAGGATCTTCCCGACCCTACTCTTCGAGAGATTTCGGCCGAAATCTATAAGTCACTTCAGACCGGCTCGCATTATCTCGCCACGTTTGGCTCGCGGACGCTTATCGATCGCCTGATTGTGCTCACCGTGGGGGATAAGGGCAATTTCACGAAGGGGCTTACAGCGCTGCGGGACGAAGGCAAAATTTCTCAACACGAGCGTGATATCTTGGAGCCAGTGTTGCAAGCTGGGCATGCAGCTGCGCACCGCGGTTGGGCGCCAACTAGAGAGCAACTGGCCACCATTCTTGATACGGTCGAAGGATTGCTACATCGGCTGCTCGTATTGCCAAAACTTGCTGAAGAGCTCGAGGAGGCTGTGCCTTCTCGAACTGGCGCAAGGAATAAGCAGGTAGTAACGCTACCCAATATCAAGGCAAAAATTGATGCCGCGCCTAAGGATCTGAGGGCTGTGTACGAGGATCTCGCAGGTCGTCTAAGGGCCTTGGGGGATGATGTGACGGTTCATGCGCAGAAGCACTACATGGCATTTCGGCGTAGGCGCAATTTTGCATCAGTTCAAATCTACAATCGAAAAAAAGTCGTGCGCGTCTATCTCAATCTCGATCCAGATAAGGTCGAGGCGAATGGCTTGGCTATGCGGGATGTTCGCCAACTCGGCCACTTTGGTACTGGCGATGTCGAGGTCACGATCCAGACGAAGAAGGATGTCGAAACGGCCGCCAATCTCTTCAAAGCAAGTTATGACGCCTCGTAGGACGAACGGAGCAAAATGGTTGCAGTCGAGTTGATGCCGCGTTCCGTCGCTCAAAAACAAAAGCGGCCGGATCTTCCGATCCGGCCGCTACTCAAACTCTTACTCGGCTAAGCCTACGCCACGCGACGCAACTTAGCCCCCGCCCTATCCTAAAAAAATCTCAGCTGGCCTGCTTCGCCGGCGCGGTGTCGCCGACCTTCTTCTGGATGGCGCGCTTCAGCTCGACCGCGCGCGGGGAGAGCGCATCGGCGTTGGCCTTGAGCAGGTAGGCATCGAGGCCGCCATTGTGGTCGACGCTCTTGATCGCGTTGGTGGAGACGCGCAGGCGCACGTTGCGACCGAGGGCTTCCGAGATGAACGTCACGTTGACGAGGTTCGGCAGGAAGCGGCGCTTGGTCTTGATGTTGGAGTGGCTGACCTTGTGGCCGACGAGGGGGCCCTTGGCCGTCAGTTCGCAGCGGCGAGACATGGCATAAATCCTTTAGTTCGAACCCCCAACGAGTGCGGCCGCCATTTCGGCGCCACGGGGGCAAATTCTTTCGTCCTTGCAGGGAGCGGGCGGACGTATAGGGGGGAAGGGGCCCTGCGTCAAGGTTTTGGGTGGCGATCTCGTGCCCCACAACAGGTGTCATCGCCCGGCTTGACCGGGCGATCCAGTACCCCACGGCGGCGCGGCTGACCAGAGGCGCTGCGGCGTACTGGATGCCCCGCCTTCGCGGGGCATGACAGCGGCCCCCGTTACCGCCCGATCACCAAAACGGCAATGATTGTCGCGCCTTACCATCACATAAAGGGCGTATTCGCCGTCGAAGAGTCCGGTGGAGTTCCCGGGGCTGCACGCCCCGACACATTGTTTGCCGCCGTTTTTGGCTTAAGTAACAGCGCATCGCGCCCCGATTGGATTGTTTCGTGCCGACAATTCTTCATTTTGCGCAAGACTTGCGCTCAGCCCGACCGCGTCTGGCTGGCCGGCTGATAGCGCTTTGCGGCCTGGCGGCGGTGCTGGCCATGGCATCCGGCGCGGCGCCGGCGGCGGCGCAAGGCAAGCTCGAGGCGCAATATGAGGCGACGCTGGCGGGCATTCCCGTCGGCAAGGGCGCCTGGAACATCGATATCCAGGACGACGTGTTCTCGGCGGCGGCCGCCGGCGGCACCTCGGGGCTCTTGAAGTCGTTCACGGGCGGGTCCGGCACCGGCGCGAGCCAGGGGCGCGTCGTTGGTGGCGCGCTGGTTGCGACCGGCTACCAGGCCTCCACCACCACCCAGAAGAAAACCGAAGAGATCCGCATCACCCTCGACAAGGGCAATGTGAAGGATTTTGCCATTTTGCCGGAGCCGCCGGTCGATCCGGACCGCATCGTCGTCACCGAGGCGCATCGCCGCGGCGTGTGGGACCCGATGACGGCCTCGCTGCTGCGCGTGCCCGGCACCGGCGATCCCGTTGCGCCCGAGGCCTGCCACAACGCCGCGCCCGTGTTCGACGGCCGCATGCGCTACGAGCTCAAGCTCGATTTCAAGCGCATGGAGACCGTGAAGGCGGAGAAGGGCTACAAGGGCCCGGTCGTGGTCTGCGCGATCTATTTCGTGCCGATCGCCGGCTACATCCCCGACCGCCCCGTGATCAAATACCTCGCCGCCCAGCGCAACATGGAGATCGCGTTCGCCCCCATCGCCGGCACGCGCATCCTGGTCCCGTTCTGGCTGAAAGTGCCGACGCCTCTCGGCCCGGCCATGCTGGAAGCGACCAGCTTCATCACCGCCCCCCAGCCGCCACGCGTGGCGAAGACGCAGTAGGCGAGGCGTCCGCGCCTCTCCCTCCGCCGTCATTCCGGGGCGCGCCCCTTGGCGCGAACCCGGAATCCATCAGGCCGCAGAGACGGTTGCGCGATGGATTCCGGGTTCGCGACTGCGTCGCGCCCCGGAATGACGAGCGAAATGGGTCTCCAAAAGCGCGCCCTAATGATTTCAATGACTTACCTACTGTGTCTGGGGTTGTTTTCGCACTTTTTGTTTTGCCGCCCCCTCATCGGTGAATCCATTTGACTCCTCCCCGATTCTGATTCGACTCAAGGCCATCCCCAGCTTTAACCACCCCGGTCGCTTGTGCGGCTGCGCAAAACTCCATCTAGTGCGCAACCAACACGAGTCCCGCGACATGTTGCGTGAACGGAACGGGACTCAATCGGGAGTCAGCGATTCGGCCGCGATTCGTTCTAGAGTCGTTCCGAAGCTTAAAGCGAACGGGAAAAGCGTCGCAAAGTGAAACAGTTGCGCGGGATTTGGGGAGGGCGTGCCGCACTCTCCGCCGTCATGCCCCGGCTTGACCGGGGCATCCAGTACGCCGCGGCCTTTCGGCCCTGGCACAACTGCCGCGGCGTACTGGATCGCCCGGTCAAGCCGGGCGATGACAGCAGTGGAGGAGGCCCCACCCCAGCGTTCGGAGACATAGCCGACACCTCGGCGTCGCCTCCCCGCCCCGGATAGCACTGACATTCGCCCAAATCGCCATTACCTAATCCGATAGACATGGCTTTTTCCTCCTCCCCCTTCGCCTCCGAGCGCGCACCCGGTGCGGGCGTCACTGCGGTGCTCGGTCCCACCAACACCGGCAAGACCCATCTCGCCATCGAGCGGATGCTGGCGCATCCCTCGGGGCTGATCGGCCTGCCGCTGCGCCTGCTCGCGCGCGAGGTCTACAACAAGATCGCCGATCGCGCCGGCGAGGCCAGCGTCGCGCTCGTCACCGGCGAGGAGAAGATCAAGCCGAAGAACCCGCGCTATTGGGTCTCGACCGTCGAGGCGATGCCGCGCGACCTCGATGTCTCCTTCCTCGCCGTCGACGAGGTCCAGATCGCCGCCGATCTCGAACGCGGCCACGTCTTCACCGATCGCATCCTCAACCGCCGCGGCCGCGACGAGACGCTGCTGTTAGGCGCCGCCACCATGCGCCCGATCATCGAGCGCCTGTTGCCGGGCGTCTCCATGATCACGCGGCCCAGATTGTCGCAGCTCGAGTTCGCCGGCGACCGCAAGATCACGCGCCAGCCGCGCCGCACTGCCATCGTCGCCTTCTCCGCCGACGAAGTCTACGCCATCGCCGAGCTGATCCGCCGCCAGCATGGCGGCGCCGCCGTGGTGCTGGGCTCGCTAAGCCCACGCACACGAAACGCGCAGGTCGCGATGTTCCAGAACGGCGACGTCGATTATCTCGTCGCCACCGACGCCGTCGGCATGGGCCTCAATCTCGACGTCGACCACGTCGCCTTTGCCTCCGACCGCAAGTTCGACGGCTACCAGTTCCGCCGCCTGACGCCGTCCGAGTTCGCGCAGATCGCGGGCCGCGCCGGCCGCGCCACCCGCAACGGCACCTTCGGCACCACGGGCCGCTGTGCGCCGTTCGAGCCCGAGCTCGTCAATGCGCTGCAGAACCACACCTTCGATGCCGTGAAGGTGCTGCAATGGCGCAATTCGAAGCTGGATTTCTCCTCGCTCGGCGCACTCCAGGTCTCGCTGAACCTCGCCCCGGGCCACGAGACGCTGACGCGCGCGCCGATCGCCGAGGACATGCGCGTGCTCGATCACGCCGCCCGCGACGGCGAGGTGCGCGATATCGCGCATGGCAAGGCCGCCGTGGAGCGTCTGTGGGAAGCCTGCCAGGTCCCGGACTACAGAAAGCTGTCGCCGGCCGCCCATGCCGAGCTGGTGACGACGCTGTACGGCTTCCTGATGCGGAAGGGGTGCATTCCCGATGCCTGGTTCGAGTCCCAGGTCACCCAGGCCGACCGCATCGACGGCGATATCGACACGCTGTCGGCCCGAATCGCCCAGATCCGCACCTGGACCTTCGTCGCCAACCGCCCGGACTGGCTGAAAGACCCCGAACGCTGGCAGGGGATCGCGCGGGAGGTCGAAAATAAATTATCGGATGCGCTCCATGAACGCTTGACTGAGCGTTTCGTTGATCGCCGGACCAGTGTATTGATGCGCCGCCTGCGGGAGAACACGAGCTTGAATACTGAAATCGGCAAGACCGGCGAAGTCATCGTCGAAGGCCATGTCATCGGCCGTCTCGATGGCTTCACCTTTGCACCGGATGCGGCGGAAGCCGGCTCCGATGCGAAAGCCTTGCAGGCTGCAGCGCAAGCGGTGCTCGCCGGCGAGATCAACGCGCGCGCCGAAAAGCTCGGCAATGCGCCGGACGAGCAGTTCGTGCTGACGTCCGAAGGCATCATCCGCTGGACCGGTGATGCCGTGGCGCGGCTCGCCGCCGCAGACGACGCGCTGCATCCGCGCATCCGCATCATCTCGGACGAGCGCCTGACCGGCGCCCCCCGCGACAAGGTGCAGGCGCGGCTCGAGCTCTGGCTCAAGACCCACATCGAAAAGCTGCTCGGGCCGATGTTCGAGCTGTCCAAGGCCGAGGACGTCACGGGTATCGCCCGCGGCATCGCCTATCAGCTGGTCGAGGCGCTCGGCGTGCTCGAGCGTCCGAAGATTGCCAGCGAGCTGAAGGATCTCGATCAGCCCTCGCGCGCGACCTTGCGCAAATACGGCGTCCGCTTCGGCGCCTACCACCTCTATTTCCCCGGCCTGCTCAAGCCCGCCGCGCGTGCGCTCGCCGCGCTGCTCTGGGCGCTGAAGCAGGACAATGTCGATCTCTCCGCGCTGTCGGGCGCGCAGCATCTGGCCTCCTCGGGGCGCACCTCGTTCCCGGTCGACAAGGCGCTGCCGCGCGATGCCTATCGCGTGCTCGGCTACAAGCAGGCCGGCGAGCGCGCCGTGCGCGTCGACATCCTGGAGCGCCTCGCCGACTTGATCCGCCCGGCGCTGGCCTGGCGCGAGAACTCGCCGGGCGAAAAGCCCGCCGGCGCGTTCGATGGCCGCAGTTTCGTGGTGACGCAGGCGATGACCTCGCTCACGGGATCGGCCGGCGAAGATTTCGCCTCCGTCTTGCGCGCGCTCGGCTATCGCATGGAGAAGCGCCCGCCGCTGCCGCAAAAGCCTGTCGTGACCGAGACGGTTGCGGCCGAGACGCCGCCCGCTGAAGGCAGCGCGGAGACCTCGACCGAGGCTGCGGTTGAAGCCGTTGCCGGCCTGCCGACTGAGGCGCCGGCCGCTGAAGCCATCACGGTCGAAGACGCCCCTGGCATGGAGCCGCACGACGAGCCCGCTCCTGAGGAGGTCCACGCGGAGCCGGCGCTGGAAGCATCTGCTGAAGCGCCCGTCACGCCCGAAGACGCCCCCGGCATCGCGCCGCCCGCAGAAGAGGCTGCGACGTCCACCGAGGCTGCCGGGCTCGAAGCGGCTGCCGCCGAGACCGCCGCCACCGAAGCCGCCGCTTCGCCCGATGCTGCCGCGCCGGTCGAAGCCGCCGCGACACCCGCCGAGCCCGAGCTCGTCGAGGTCTGGCGTCCGGGCGGCCGTCACGAGGATCGCAAGCCGCGCCACGAGCGCCATCGCCATCAGCGTCACCACAATCAGCGTCCGCAGGCCGGCGCTGAGGCTGGCGCCGCACCAGCGAGCGCCGCGCCCGGCGAAGCAGCCGACGGCGCGAAGCCGGGCCATCGTCATGGCGGCCATCGCCGCGATTTCCGCAAGCCGCGTGAAGGCGGCGAGGGCGGTGAGCGCCGCGACGACCGCAATCGCAGCTTCCAGGGCAAGGGAGACCGCGACAAGGATCGCGATCGCAACCGCGACAACAAGAAGTTCGGCGGAGATCGCGACAAGGGCCGCGACAATCGTGGCCGCGACCGCGACAAGGGCCGGGACCGCCGAGATCGCGAGTCCGGTCCGTCGCTGCGTCCCTACGCCTCCAGCGCGAACCCGCGCGAGCGCGATCGTCCGATCGATCCGAACTCGCCCTTCGCCAAGCTCGCCGCGCTGAAAGAGCAGCTGGGGCGCAAGGAGTAGCATAGCGTTTTCAAGCGAAGTGCGGAGCGGTTCGCGTGAAGAAAACGCGTCAAGAGGAATAAAGCCACGACCGAGCGGCAGCGCATCGACAAATGGCTGTGGCACGCGCGGGTGGTGAAGGCGCGCACCTCCGCGGCCGAGCTCGTCGTCACCGGCCATGTCCGCGTCAACGGCGTGCGCGAGACGTCGCCCGGCCATGCGATCAAGGCCGGTGACGTCCTCACCATCGCGCTCGATCGCAGTGTGCGCGTGCTGAAGGTCACCGCCTTCAACGAGCGCCGTGGCGATGCCGCCTCGGCTCGCGTGCTCTACGAGGAGCTCGGGACGCGCAATTAATCGCGCTTGGTATTCATTTCTTGATCGATCAAAAACACAAAGCCGTCATGATCGGGCCTTCCCGACCTTGCGGCGCCGGGCCATCCGCGCTAGGCAAGCCGCGACTTTTAAAAGAGCTTTTCGGAGCGTTGGATGACTTACGTCGTCACTGAAAACTGCATCAAGTGCAAGTACACCGACTGCGTCGAGGTCTGCCCGGTCGACTGCTTCTACGAAGGCGACAACATGCTCGTCATCCATCCCGACGAGTGCATCGATTGCGGCGTGTGCGAGCCGGAATGCCCCGCCGACGCCATCAAGCCGGACACGGAACCGGGGCTGGAAAAGTGGCTCCAGGTCAACGCCGATTACGCCAAGAGCTGGCCGAACATCACCCAGAAGAAAGAATCACCCGCCGACGCCAAGGAATTCGACGGCATGGAGGGCAAGTTCGAGAAATATTTTTCTCCGAACCCGGGCTCCGGAGACTAATTCGCGCTCAAACTTAACCCTAATAGCGGCGCTGCCGCCGAAAACCAGCCCTCAAGACCCCTAAATCATTGATTTTTGCGGGAAATGTGCTATATTGGGCACATTAAGCCGAACCCCGTCAGCCCCGTTGGCCCCTCTGGGTTCCCGTGAAACCAAATGTCGAACAGGGGCGTGGCAGTTTCCGCGCGCAGGCTGTGTCACAGAAAACGCGTAAAAAGAGTACTTCAGCGAGGGCTTCCCATAAGGAGGCCAAAAAAGTCGCCGCGGCCAGCCGTAGCGCATCCAAGGGTCGGACCGCGACGAAGGCGCCGGCTGCAAAGTCCTCGAAGAACAAAAGAAGCGCAATGCCTAACAAGACTGCCAAACCGGCCGCGAAAGCGACCGCTGCCAAGCCTGCTGCCGCCAAGCCTGTGACTGCCAAGGCCCCCGCTGCCAAGCCCGCCGCGCCGAAGGCTCCCGTTGCTGCTGCACCCGCCAAGGCCCCCGTCGCCGCCAAGCCGGCTGCCAAGCCCGCGGCTCCGCCGAAGGTCGAGGAAAAGAAGGTCGTGACCCAGCGTCAGGGCTTCAAGGCCAATGAATTCGTGGTCTATCCCGCTCACGGCGTCGGCCAGATCCTGGCCATCGAGGAGCAGGAGATCGCCGGTGCGAAGCTCGAGCTGTTCGTCATCAACTTCATCAAGGACAAGATGACGCTGCGCGTGCCGACCGCCAAGGTCGCCAATGTCGGCATGCGCAAGCTGTCCGATCCGGCGCTGGTCAAGAAGGCGCTGGAGACGCTCAAGGGCCGCGCCCGCGTCAAGCGCACCATGTGGTCGCGCCGCGCCCAGGAATACGAAGCGAAGATCAATTCGGGCGACATCGTCGCGATCGCGGAAGTCGTGCGCGACCTCTATCGCTCGGAATCGCAGCCCGAGCAGTCCTACTCGGAACGCCAGCTTTATGAAGCGGCGCTCGACCGCCTCTCCCGCGAGATCGCGGTGGTGCAGCACTCGACCGAGACCGAAGCGGTCAAGGAGATCGAGGCCCAACTCGCCAAGAGCCCGCGCCGCACCAACGCCAAGGCGGAAGCCGCCGACGGCGAAGCCGACACGGACGCCGAGGGCGATGCCGACGATACCGATGGCGACGACAGCACCGTCGCCGACGAGGCCGCGTAAGCAGCTTCGTTCTGCGCAAGCCATCAAAAGCCCGGCCGAATGGCCGGGCTTTTTGTTTGGCTTCCTGCCGCAGCGGGGAGTTCGCTCTACGCGCCGCGCGGCTGGGTCCAGATCGAGATCGGCTGCTGAATACCGCGCACCGCCTGCGGCTCTCGCGCCTCCAATGACTGAAACGTTGCGGCCGCGCCGCCAAGCTCGGCCTTCGCCTGGCTGACGAGATCGTCACTTGCCACCAGCGCGCAGTCGAAGGCGCGGGTCAAGGCCTCGAGACGGCTGGCCACGTTGACGGTCGCGCCGATCACGGCGAATTCCAGACAGGTCTGCCCGAGGTCACCGAGCACTACCGGCCCATAATGCAAGCCGAAGCTCACACGCAGCTTTGGGTCGCCTGACGCTGCGCGCCGATCGTTCCATCGGTCCGCCGCGGCGATCATCGCCTGGGCGCATCGCAGCGCGTTGCTGGCGTCGCACTCGCCCGCGAAGGGTGTGCCGAACGTCGCCATCAATCCGTCCCCGAGATATTTGTCGAGCGTGCCGCTGTGGCGGAAAACCTCCTGCTCCATCAATCCGTGGAATTCGCGCAACGTTCGCACCACCTCCTGCGGCGAGCGCGCGTCGGCAAAGGCGGTGAAGCCGACGATGTCGACGAACAGCACCGCGACGTGTTGCGTGCGCACCTGCTTCAATGGCTCGTCCTGCTTCGACAATTCCGCCACGACATTGGGCGAGAAGTAGCGTGCGAGGTTGCCACGCTCGCGCTCCACCGCGGCGTGCCGGACCAGGAGGTCGTTGCTGCGGCGGACCGCGAGCGCCAAGGTCATGGCCACGATCATGAATACGACCATCTCCTGGATGCGAACGTGGAATCCGATCGCGCTGGGCGAGATCATCGCCAACAAGCGCTGATCGTCGCCTGCTGCGGCCGCGATGCGGGCCGTCAGCGCAGGATCGCGATCGGGTTGCCACCACACCCAGGCCATGCCGATCATCCAGAGCGAAGCCGTCCAGCCGCCGACCGCAATCACGGTCCGCCAGGTATAGGCCAGCGTGGCGCCTGCGAGCAGCACGAAGAAATAGATGAAGTTGCCGAAATGGTACTGCATCGCGACTGGCCAGTGCGAGGCTCCGAACGGATTGGGAATCACGATGAGGCACGTGAGCAGCGCCAGGTCGCAAAACAGCAGTGCCAATTCCGGCCGTGACACGCCCACCCGCCCAACCTTGACCTGGGCCCAGCCGATCAGTGCGAACAGGCCGAGCAGCGCCACGTAGTAGAGCTGCTCCCAGGCCGGGTTGATCACCAGCAGCAGGCAGCCAATGACGACGAGGGCGACATAGCGCGCCCGCACCGCGAGTTGCAGGCCTTCCCGCTTGGCGGACGTCAGCGCGGCCTGCGCGAACTGAACCGTTTCGGCGTCGCGCTTGCTGGGCGCGGGCGAAAGCGCAGCCGGCAGGTTGAATCGCTCGACGAGCATTGTCACGGCAGTCTCCTCACTTGGGCCTTTTCAAGTCCGCTGCGTCCTTGCCGAAACGCCGATTTCATCCCGACGGGCTTCTCCGTCAGCCGCGGCCGCAACCGACGTCCACCAGTTCCCCAAGGCATCGATCAATGGCACGAGTGCGTGACCGGCGGACGTCAGATCGTACTCGACGCGCAGCGGATATCCGCCGAATTCAGTGCGGCTTACGATACCGGCGTCCTCCAGCTTGCGCAGCTCGAGTGCGAGCATTCGGTGTGAAATGGTCGGATTGTCGCGGCGCAAGTCGCTGAAGCGCTTGGTGCCCTGCTTCAAATAATAGATCAGCAGCGTCGGCCAGCGGCCGCTCAGAACCTGCATCACTTCCTCGATGGGACATCTCGAGACGAGATCCTTCATCGGCGCCTCCAGGTTACAAAAAAGTTCGTAATTTACTTGACGCGGCGAGCAACTAGGGTCGCATCACCGCTGCGCAGCGTGATCACCAGAAATCACGGAGAATGAATCATGGACCCAATTCTACTCTACGGCTTCCCGAAGGGAAGCTCCATGGGGCTCGTTGCGGCGCTCGAATGGCTGGGCAAGCCATACCGGCTGTGCCGGGTCGACATGATGGGCGAGATGCGAAGCCCGTCATACGCCCGCATCAATCCGCGACATGAGACGCCGGTGTTCGTCACCGAACAGGGCGAGGTGCTTACGGAAACCATGGCGATCGCGGCCTGGCTCGAAGCCAGGGATCTCGAACGTCGCATCAGCTTCGATCCGCTGTCGCGGCAAGCCGATCGAATGCATCAGCTCATGGCATTCGTGAATACCGGTTTCACCGCCGCCTTCGCGCCGCTGTGGGCCGCAATGGAAGCCGAAGCCATGGAGCCCGCCACGAAGTCGGCCCTGCGTGCCTTTGGCACAGCAAGGGTCATCGAACGTCATGACAAGCTCGAAGGGATGATCGAGCCGCGGCAATTCCTGCTCGGGGAGCGGCCGACGCTGGCCGACGCCGTGCTTGTCGGCGTCGCGCGCTGGCTCGACTTCCACGCGGTTGCGGAGAGGAGCCGCTGGCCGAAGCTGGCGGCACTGCGAGCCCGCCTCGAAGCCGATCCCGCGGTCCTCTACGCGACAGCTCTGGAGGACGGCGGCTCTGATCCGGGAACGGGATCGTGCACAGGCCACATCGCGCTGGCCGAATTGATTGCGCGGTTCGGCAAATAGGGAAGAGAGGAGCCTCGGCGCGCTCCTCCTACCTGACCGACGGCTATCGCACATGACCTGTATCGGCGGCCGGTGCGCACGCCTCGTCCTTCGAGACGGCGCTTACGCGCCTCCTCAGCTGAGGCTAGTCAGCATCAGTGCTCGTTGAAACTGCAGCCACGCACTCCGTCCTCATCCTGAGGAGCCCGCCCAGAGCGGGCGTCTCGAAGGATGGCCGCAGGGATGCTCTCATATCCGATAGCCCGCCTACTTCACGGGGCGTTTCTCGAGCTTCCTCGCCAGCGTCCGCCGGTGCATGCCCAGCCGGCGGGCCGCCTCCGAGATGTTGAACTCGGTCTCGATCAAGGTCTGGTGGATGCGTTCCCATTCCAGTGTCTTGATCGAGGTTGGCCGCGTATCGAGCGCGACCTCGGCGTTGCCTTCGGCCTTGTGGAAGGCGGCCTCGATGTCGTCGGTGTTCGACGGTTTTGCCAGATAGTGGCAGGCGCCCAGCTTGATCGCCTCGACGGCGGTGGAGATGCTGGCGAAGCCGGTCAGCACCACGATCAGCATGTCGGGATCGTGCGTGTGCAGGAGCTCGACGCAGGCAAGGCCCGAGGCGCCGCCAAGCTTGAGGTCGACCACGGCATGACCGAAGGAGCGTTCCTCCAGCACCTGGCGCACCTCCTCGATCGAGGCGGCGAGCACGACCTCGTAGCCGCGGCGCTCGAACGAGCGCTTCAGGGTGCGCGCAAAGCCCGCATCGTCCTCGACGACGATGAGCGAACGGTCAGGCGTCAAAACTCCCTCCGATCGCCAATGTTGCAAGCGGCAGCGTGAGGCGCACGGTGGCGCCGCGCTTCCTGTGGTTCTCGGCGGTCACGGTGCCACCCAATTTGCGCACGACGTTCACCACCAGGAACAGGCCGAGCCCGCCGCCTGCGCGACCCTTGCTCGACTGGTAGGGCTTGCCCAGCTGCGCCAGCATCTCCGGCGCAAAGCCCGGGCCGCGGTCGGAGATCGACAGCACGAGATTGTCGCCCTCGCGCTCGGCGACGAGCTCGACCCACTCGCGCGAGACCTCATAGGCGTTGTCGAGCACGTTGAAGATCACCTGCTTCAGTGCGACGTCGGAGACGATCGCGACGTCCTCGCCGAAGGTGTTGACGAAGTAGAGCGTGCGGGCCGAGCGCGCATTGCGCCATTCGTCGACCAGCGCCGTGACGAAGGCCGTCACCGTCGTCGGCGAGGAGCCTTCACCTCGCGCTTCACCCGCCGACACCAGGATGCCCGTGACGATCGACTTGCAGCGCTGCAGCGACGTCTCCATTTCGGCGAGATCCTCGGCAAGCTCCTGATCGGCGGCAAGATTCGGCATGCGGCGCCAATCGCTGAGGATCACCGAGAGCGAGGCGAGCGGCGTGCCGAGCTCATGCGCCGCGCCGGAGGCGAGCAGGCCCATGCGCACGATATGGTCCTGCTCGGCGGCATGCTGGCGCAGCGCCGCCAGATGCGCGTCGCGCTCGCGCAAATTTCGGTTGATGCGGGTGACGAACACCACCAGCAGGACAGCGTTGAGCACGAAGCCCAGGAGCATGCCGAGCACAGTGAGCGTATAGGTCTCGCTCAACGGATTTGGCGGCAGATCGAGCGGCCGGTAGGCCAGGGTCAGCCAGACGAAGCTCGCGCAGGTCAGCGCCACCAGCGACCAGGTCGAGCGGGCATCGAGCAGCACCGCGCCCAGCGTCACCTGGAGCAGGAACAGCGAGGTGAAGGGATTTGTGGCGCCGCCGGAGAGATAGAGCTGCGCAGTCAGCGCGGCGACGTCCAGCATCAAGGCGACCAACAGCTCGTTGTTGGTGATCGCGGCGCGATGGCGCACCCAGACCAGGCTGGAGACGTTGAGCAGCACCAGCGCGCCGATCACCGCGCCCATCCGCTCCAGCGGCAAGGGGATGCCGAGGCCGAAATGCACGGCACCGATGGTCACGATCTGGCCGACCACCGCGGTCCAGCGCAGCTGGATCAGCAGCGCCATATTCTTGCGGTTGGTCTCGTCGTCGGTCGGCGTGGTGCCGATCAGCTCGCTGCGCGCGTCGGCCTGCGATTGCAGCGTGACGGCTTTCCCGTCACGCCCAAGCGTCTGGGAAAGCGTCTTCCCGTCGTCAGGTCGGCTCGACGATCGTTCCAGCATCTGATCCCGTCCTGCGGGCGACGGCATCCGAGCCGCCGGCCTTGTCGTGGACGAAGCGCTTGCGGCGGAACAGCCCGCCGCCGAATGTGACGAAAAGTCTGCCGGCCAGCATGAAAGCCAGGGCAAACCACGTCAGCGCGTAGATCAGGTGGTTATTGGGAAAGCGGATCACGGTCAATCCGCCGATTGGGCCGCCGGCAATTTGTGATCCGGCGTCGGCATCCACGAAGAAGGGCGCGACCTCGCGAAGGCCGCGTGCCGCCGCGATGGCGGCGACGTCCCGCGAGTACCAGCGGTTGTGCTGGGGCACGTTGTTCCGGAGAAAGCCGCCCTTCGGCTCGGTGATGCGCAGGAGGCCGGTGATCTCCAGCCGACCTTGCGGATTGCCGTCCCGGCGCGTTGATGCGTCGCGCCGCTCGGACGGCACGAAGCCGCGGTTGATCAGCACCAGCGTGCCGTCGTCGCGCTGAAGCGGGGTCAGCACCCAATAGCCGGGGCCTTCCTCGGTGACGGCCTGAACCAGTGTCTCGCCGTCATGCAGGAAGCGCCCGCTGAGGCTGACGTGCCTGTATTCGTCGCTTGCGGCACTGACGGCGGGCCACGCCGCGGGCGAGGGGATCGGCTGCGCCGGCGCGTGGACGCGCTGCTCGACCCGGTCGATCAGCGCCAGCTTCCAGGCGCGGCGCTCGATCTGCCAGACGCCGAGCGCGATCAGAAGCACAAAAGCAATGAGCGAGAGGACCGTGAGCCACAAGGACGGGGGCCGCGCAGCCTTGCTGCGCGCATCTCCGTCCTCGCCCGTCACTGTCCCGGTTTCGGTCACTTCATGCCGCTCATCTGATGCATCGGCATCATGTTGCTGTTGAGGTGGCTCATCACCCACAGCGAACCCGACAGTGCGATCACCACCATCACGATGGTGAAGATCAGCGCCATCATGGTCCAGCCGTTCTCGGACGTCGTGTTCATGTGCAGGAAGTAGACCATGTGCACGACGATCTGCACGACCGCGAAGGCCATGATCACCAGCGCGGTGATCTGCTTGCTCGGCAGCACGCCGCTCATCACCAGCCAGAACGGGATCGCGGTGAGCACGACCGAGAGCACGAAGCCGAGCATGTAGCCCGAGAACGTGCTGTGGGCGTGGCCGCCCTCGTGGTGATGGTCGTGCGCGCCGGCTGCGTGGGTATCGGTGCTCATCGCAGAACTCCCAGGAGATAGACGAAGGTGAAGACGCCGATCCAGACCACGTCGAGGAAGTGCCAGAACATCGACAGGCACATCAGGCGGCGGCGGTTGGCCTCGATCAGGCCGAACTTTCCGACCTGCACCATCAGCGTCACCAGCCAGATCAGGCCGCAGGAGACGTGCAGGCCGTGGGTGCCGACCAGCGTGAAGAAGGCGGAGAGGAAGGCGCTGCGCTGCGGCGTGGCGCCCTCGTGGATCATGTGGGCGAACTCGAAGAGCTCGATGCCGATGAACGCGGCCCCGAACAGACCGGTGATCGCGAGCCAGACTTGCGTCTGCGCGACCTTGTTCTGTTGCATGGTCAGCATGGCAAAGCCGTAGGTGATCGACGACAGCAGCAGCATCGAGGTGTTCACCGCGACCAGGTTCAGGTCGAACAGGTCCTTCGGCGCCGGGCCGGCGGCGTAGTTGCCGCCGAGCACGCCGAAGGTGGCGAACAGGATCGCGAAGATGAGGCAGTCGCTCATCAGGTAGATCCAGAAGCCGAGCGAGGTGCTCCAGCCTTCCGGATGCGGATGCTCGTCGGCGAGGTAGAAGACCGGCTCGCCGGTCTGCGAGGGATTGACGGCAACGGTCATTTACTTGGCTCCGGCGAGCAGTTTGGTGCGCGCGTCCTCGGTCCGGATGACGTCTTCAGCCGGAATGTCGAAGTCGCGGTGATAGTTGAAGGTGTGGCCGATCCCGACGGCGAGCATCGCGATGAAGCTCACGGCCGCCAGCCACCACATGTACCAGATCAGGCCGAATCCCATCGCGGTGGCGAGGCCGGCGAGAATGACGCCGGTGCCGGTGCTGCTGGGCATGTGGATCGGCCTGAAGCCGGTGAGCGGACGCTGGTAGCCGCGCCGCTTCATGTCCCACCACGCGTCATTGTCGTGAACGACCGGGGTGAAGGCGAAGTTGTAGTCCGGCGGCGGCGAGGAGGTCGCCCATTCCAGCGTACGGGCGTCCCAGGGATCGCCGGTGACGTCCTTGAGCTGCTCGCGCTTGAGCAGGCTGACCGCGAACTGCATCAGCATGGAGAGGATGCCGATGAAGACGAACAAGGCACCGATCGCGGCGATGACGAACCAGATCTGCAAGGATGGATCGTCGAACACGCGCAGGCGGCGGGTCACGCCCATCAGGCCGAGCACGTAGAGCGGCATGAAGGCCAGGTAGAAGCCGGTGACCCAGAACCAGAACGACATCTTGCCCCAGAACGGATCGAGCTTGAAGCCGAACGCCTTCGGGAACCAGTAATTGATGCCGGCGAACGCGCCGAACACCACGCCGCCGATGATCACGTTGTGGAAGTGCGCGATCAGGAACAGGCTGTTGTGAAGGACGAAGTCGGCCGGCGGCACCGCGAGCAGCACGCCGGTCATGCCGCCGATCACGAAGGTCAGCATGAAGGCGATGGTCCACATCATCGGCAGCTCGTAGCGGATACGGCCGCGATACATCGTGAACAGCCAGTTGAACATCTTCGCGCCCGTCGGGATCGAGATGATCATCGTGGTGATGCCGAAGAACGAATTGACGCTGGCGCCCGAGCCCATCGTGAAGAAGTGGTGCAGCCACACCAGGTACGACAGGATGGTGATGACGACGGTGGCGTAGACCATCGAGGTGTAGCCGAACAGCCGCTTGCCCGAGAAGGTCGAGGTGACCTCGGAGAAGATGCCGAACGCCGGGAGAACCAGGATGTAGACCTCGGGGTGGCCCCAGATCCAGATCAGGTTCACGTACATCATCGGGCTGCCGCCGAAATCGTTGGTGAAGAAGTTGGTGCCGACATAGCGGTCGAGCGAGAGCAGCGCGAGCACCACGGTCAGGACCGGGAAGGAGGCGACGATCAGCACGTTGGTGCAGAGCGAGGTCCAGGTGAACACCGGCATCTTCATCATGGTCATGCCGGGGCAGCGCAGCTTGACGATGGTGCAGATCAGGTTGATGCCTGATAGCGTCGTTCCGACGCCGGCGACCTGCAGCGCCCAGATGTAATAGTCGACGCCGACGTCGGGACTGTAGCCGATGTTCGACAGCGGCGGATAAGCCAGCCAGCCGGTGCGGGCGAATTCGCCGATGAACAGCGAGGCCATCACCAGCACCGCGCCGCCGACCGTCATCCAGAAGCTGAAATTGTTCAGGAACGGGAACGAGACGTCGCGCGCGCCGATCTGCAGCGGCACGACGTAGTTCATCAGGCCCGTGACCAGCGGCATCGCCACGAAGAAGATCATGATCACGCCGTGGGCGGTGAAGACCTGGTCGTAGTGATGGGCGTTGAGATAGCCTTCGGAGCCGCCAAAGGCGAGCATCTGCTGGCCGCGCATCATCAGCGCGTCGGCAAAGCCGCGCAGCAGCATCACGATGCCGAGGATCATGTACATGATGCCGATGCGCTTGTGGTCCACCGTGGTGAACCATTCGCGCCAGAGATAGCCCCAGAGGCGGAAATAAGTGAGGCCGCCGAGCAGTGCCGCGCCGCCGAGCGCGACCACCACGAAGGTGCCGACGACGATCGGCTCGTGCAGCGGCAGCGATTCGAGGCCGAGCCGGCCGAAGATGAGCTTGAGAAGATCAGGAGACATGCGCGTTCTCTTTAGGAATCAGACTTCGGACGCTGTCCGAGGAAGAAGGACGAGGACTTCAGCGGCGTGAACGACGGCCGCTTCAGGCCGGCGCCGAGCAGCGGCGCGGTGTCGACGGGTGCCGTGATGGACGCCGTGGTCTTGCCCTGCGGCGCATCCGGCGTGCAGGTGCCGGCGACGAAGCTCGGCTCGGGCCCAAGGGGGCTGCCGCGGCGGGCATACTTGTCGTAGGTGAGCGGCAGTGTGTTGTTCAGGCCCTGATGGCCGTTGCCGCCCTTGGCGTCGATCGCCATCATCTCGCTCTGGCACATCTTGCCGGTCTCGACGCACATGTTGAGGATCAGGCGGTAGAGATCGGCATCGACGGTGCCCCAGCGCCGCACCGGCTCGTTCTGGCTGGGCTTCTCCAGCTGGAGATATTCGGCGCGGCCGAGCGAGCCGCCGGCGGACTTGGCGCTGGCGATCCAGGCGTCAAAGCCCTTGTCGTCGAGGCCCCTGAAGTTGAAGTGCATGCCGGAGAAGCCGGCGCCGCTGTAGTTCGCCGAAAAGCCCTTGTAGGTGCCGGCGTGGTTGACGACGGCGTGGAGCTTGGTCTCCATGCCCGGCATCGCGTAGATCTGGCCGGCGAGCGCGGGGATGTAGAACGAGTTCATCACCGAGGACGCGGTGATGCGGAAGGTGATCGGGCGATCGACCGGAGCTGCGAGCTCATTGACGGTGGCGATGCCGTAGTCCGGGTAGATGAAGAGCCACTTCCAGTCGAGCGCGACGACGTCGACCTCGAGCGGGGCCTTGGACTGGTCTACCGCGCGCTCGGCATGAATGCGGCCGAGGGTGCGATAGGGGTCGAGCAGATGCGTGCCCATCCAGGTCAGCGCGCCCAGGCAAACGATGATCAGCAGCGGCGCCGACCAGATCACCAGCTCGAGCTTGGTCGAGTGATCCCAGTCCGGTTCGTATCGGGCCTCGGTGTTGGACTGGCGGTAGCGCCAGGCGAACAGCACCGTCAGCGCCATCACGGGCACGACGATCAGGAGCATCAGGACGGTGGAGATGATGACGAGGTCGCGCTGCTGCGCGGCGATATCGCCGGCTGGCGCCAGCACGACATAGTCGCAGCCGCTAAGCGCGGCAGCCAGAGGTAGTAGCGCCAGGATCTTGAGACGAGACACGGGCCGAGCCTTATGAGAATGAGTTTCCTTTGCGGGGCCAACGGGTAGCTGCGGCGCAACAATCCGGACATTGGACAATTTGTCCAATGTTGCAGTGCGGGAGCTTGGGCCAGACAGGGGCAGATTGCCTGGCGTCCCGCCGGGCGGTCGGCTTTGGTTTTCAGGACGTTAAGGGCGCACGAATGGCGACGGCACAGACCCCCGCAATGGCAGACCTCCACACGGGCGAGCACGGCCACGACCAGGCCAGTCCCGGCGAGATCGCCATCGGCGTCATCATCGGCCGTACCTCGGAATTCTTCGACTTCTTCGTCTTCGCGATCGCCTCGGTGATCGTGTTTCCCCGCCTGGTGTTCCCGTTCGCGAGCGAGCTGACCGGCACCCTCTATTCCTTCATGGTGTTCGCGCTGGCCTTCATGGCCCGTCCGATCGGCACCGTCATTTTCATGACGATCGACCGGGAATACGGCAAGACGGCCAAGCTGGTGTCGGCGCTGTTCCTGCTCGGCACTGCCACTGTCGCGCTCGCCTTCCTGCCCGGCTATCACGAGATCGGCGTCGCGGCGATCTGGCTGCTGGCGCTGGCGCGCATCGCGCAGGGTCTGGCCTGGGGCGGCGCCTGGGACGGCATGGCTTCGCTGCTGGCGCTGAATGCGCCGGCCTCCCAGCGTGGCTGGTACGCGATGGTGCCGCAGCTAGGCGCGCCGCTCGGGCTGATCGTGGCGAGCGCGCTGTTCGCCTATTTTGCCGGTCTGCTCTCGGCCGATGATTTCTTCGACTGGGGCTGGCGCTATCCGTTCTTCGTCGCCTTCGCCATCAACGTCGTGGCGCTGTTCGCGCGCCTGCGCATGGTGACGACGGAAGAATACGCCTCGCTGTTCGAGAGCCGCGAATTGCAGCCCGCGCGCATCTCGGAAACGGTCGCGCGCGAAGGCCAGAACATCATGCTGGGCGCCTTCGCGCCGCTGGCGAGCTTTGCGCTGTTCCACATGGTCACGGTGTTTCCGCTGTCCTGGGTGTTCCTGTTCACCCGCGAAAGCCCGGTGCGCTTTTTGATCATCGAGATCGTCGCCGCCGTGTTCGGCGTCGCCGCGATCGTGGCCTCCGGCATCATCGCCGACCGCGTCGGCCGCAAGTCCCTCTTGATGGGATCGGCGATCGCGATCGCGGTCTACAGCGGCTTCGCGCCGCAGCTGCTCGACGCCGGCGCGTTCGGCGAGACCATCTACATGGTGATCGGCTTCATCCTGCTCGGCCTGTCGTTCGGCCAGTCGTCGGGTGCGATCGCCTCGAACTTCAGGCAGATGTACCGCTACACGGCCTCCGCGCTGACCTCCGACATGGCCTGGCTGTTCGGCGCCGGCTTCGCCCCGCTGGTCGCGCTGCTGCTCGCCACCAATCTCGGCGTCATCGCCTCGGGTGCGTATCTCTTGTCGGGCGCGTTCTGGACCCTGCTCGCGCTCTGGCTCAGCGGCCAGCGCGAGGCAGGCGACATGGACGCCGGACGCTGATCGCTCCGTGCATGCAGATGGGGCAACGGCGCTGTTGGCGCCGTGCCCATCTCTAGAGCGCGAATGAAATGAGGCTTGATCGCGCAACGACGGAGGTGCGCTCCCTCTCCCGCTTGGGGCCCGCTTGGGGGAGAGGGTTGGGGAGAGGGTGTCTCCGCACCGGGACACTCCCCTAGAGGAGAAAACTCTCACCCGCGCCTTCGGCGCG